>NZ_CP090003.1:4187500-4421981 GCF_021390195.1 Flagellimonas sp. CMM7
TCATGTTTCACGGGTATGGTAGCAACGAAGAGGATTTGTTCTCATTTGCTTCTGAACTTCCGGAAGAATTGTTAGTGATTTCTGTTAGGGCACCATATGACCTTGAACCTTTTGGTCATGCATGGTATGCTATTAATTTTGATGCTGAATACGGCAAATGGAGTGATGATGAACAAGCAAAAGTATCTAGAGACAAAATAGTTTCCTTTATCGAAGAGGCCAGTAGTGTTTATAATTTAGATAGGGAAAATATTACACTTTTAGGTTTTAGTCAAGGAACAATACTCAGTTACTCCGTCGCGTTATCATTTCCTGAAAAAATAAAAAATGTAGTAGCACTGAGCGGTTACATCAACGAAAGCATTTTGTTGGATGACTATGATACCAAAGACCATGGTTCGCTAAATATTTATGCTTCGCATGGTCAGGTTGATCAGGTCATTCCCTTAGAATGGGCCCAAAAAACACCAGACTTTCTTAAAACCCTAAATATTAATTATAAATATGAGGAGTTTCCAATTGGTCATGGAGTTTCTCAACAAAACTTCTATTCTTTCAAGGAGTGGTTAATTAAGCACATTTAATTACTGCGTGCATAGAGTAAGTGGTCCATTAAGGTGAAATCAACGCCTAAATCATCTTTGAGTTCATATTTAATCACCAAATCCCCCCAGTATTTCCCATCAGAAAAATCCGCAACAATCCATTTATGATTCAATATTTTGATTTTATTGATTTTAAAATCACTCTCCATTCCCTCATAGGGTACTAAAGGATTACTTCCTTTTTTCTCATTGGTTTCCAATAGTTTGTCTTCAATGTAACGAGAAGGTTCTTTTAAATTCAGGTGATCATAATACGCCAAAGCATCATCATTGTTCTCCAATGAGAAGTATTGAATGTCCAGTATTTTCAACTGAGATTGCTGAAGTGAATCTTTTAGTTCAGCCACTTCTTTCTTTAGGTTACCAATATTTGTGTTAACGGCTTTTTCAAAGTTACCTGCGCTTATAAATTGGTAGAGTACTATTAACGCTGCAAATACAAAAAGGTAAAGGAAAATCTTATTTTTCATTATTCTTAAATCTTCAATTTTAAATTATCATAAGCCAAAAATACATTCCTTGGAAGTTTTTTCTCCACTTCTTCATGAAAACCCAGCATATGGCTAATATGTGTAAAGTATGTTTTTTCCGCACCAACCTTTTCTGCAAAGGCAAGTGCTTCTTCTAAATTAAAATGCGAATGGTGAGGCTCTTCTCTCAGTGCATTGACAACCAACACCTTTGCTCCCATTATTTTTTCTATTTCAGCTTCTTCAACACTTTTTACATCTGTTAGGTACACAAAATCACCAAAACGATATCCAAAAACTTGAAGACGATTGTGATAGGCCTCAATGGGAATCACCTTTAAACCACCCAATTCAATGTTTTTATTATTGATAACTTGTGTGACTTTTACAGCCGGCGCTCCAGGATATCTGTTTTCATCAGCAAAAATATAATCAAATCGTCTGTTGAGAGAGTCAATTACCCTCTTGTGTGCATAAATAGGAATATCACCTTGTCTAAAGAAAAAAGGTCTAATATCATCAATTCCTGCTGTATGATCTGCGTGCTCATGGGTAAAGAGAATACCATTTAACTTAGTAACCGAATTTGTTAACATTTGTTGTCTAAAATCTGGCCCACAATCTATTACATAGTTAAAATTCTTCCATGAAATCAGCACAGAAACCCTAAGTCTTTTATCTCTAGGATCCTTGCTTAAACACACTGGATGATCACTTCCAATTACAGGAATTCCTTGAGAGGTTCCTGTTCCTAAAAATGTAATGGTCATCATATCATCCATTAAAATCAAAATTATAACTTATTTATTTAATAGATTTGATGAAGAGTGTAACTTTGTTTCTATAAAATACCGGTTATGTCCACTGCTAAAAGCAACCAAAATCCTTTTGAAAATATTCCTTCTATAAAGGCCAAAACACTAAGAATCAATTTAAACCCTAATATCTACGGCACTTTTGCTGAAATTGGTGCCGGTCAAGAAACCGCACGGCAATTTTTTAGGGCCGGGGGTGCTTCTGGTACTATAGCAAAAGCGATGAGTGCCTATGATAAATCTTTTAGTGATGCTATCTATGGTGTTGAAGAGGATGGCAGGTATGTAACCCAGGCACGATTAAAACGGATGTTGGCTCATGAAATGCGGTTAGTAGAAGAACGGATTAGCAGAGAGAACAACAAGGACTACTTATTCTTTTCCTTCGCAAATACAGTAGCTACCATTGATTTTTCCAAACGCTATAAAGGACATGGTTGGATAGGCATTCGGTTCCAATTGGACCCAAAACAAAAGGAATATGATGAGATTGTTCTGCATATTCGATTCAAACAAACTGAAGCAAGGTTACAACAAGAAACATTGGGCACATTAGGGGTTAACCTTATTTATGGAGCATTTTTTAAATATCACAAGCCAAAGAAATTATTAAAATATCTATACGATCATATTGATAAAGACACCATAGAAATTGATATGGTCAATTTTACGGGACCTCATTTTAAAGAAGTAGATAATAGACTAATGAGTCTACAGCTTATTAGAAATGACATGACGGATGCCGTGATGTTTGGACCAGATGGAAATAACCTATTACCAGCTTCGGTACTTTACAAAAAGAACATTTTAGCTTTAAGAGGTAGTTTTAGGCCTGTAACCAAGGTGAACATGGACATGTTCCAAAAATCGTATGACATTTTTATACGAGAACAAACCGTGGAATATGAAAATACGATTGTAGTTTTTGAAATTACTCTCTCAAACCTTAAAGCTTCTGGAGAAATTGATGAGCAGGATTTTATGGACCGGGCAGAGCTTTTAAGTTCATTGGGACATACCGTACTCATTTCTAAATTCCAAGAGTATTACAAACTTGTAGAATACTTTAATAATTATACCAAGGCAAAAATTGGCCTTACCATGGGGGTCAACAATTTGGTTGATGTTTTCGATGAAAAGTACTATCGTGATTTAAGTGGTGGTATTCTAGAGGCCTTTGGAAAATTATTCTTTAAGGATTTGAAGGTATACTTATACCCTATGAAAGATGTTGCCACTGGACAAATTATGACCAGTAATAATGTAAAGGTACACCCAAGGATGAAGGAGCTTTACAAATTCTTTAAATATAATGGGAAGGTAATGGACATTATAGATTATGATCCAGATATCATGGATATTTTCTCTAGAGAAGTATTAAAACGAATTACTACGGGTGAGGACGGATGGGAAGAAATGTTACCTGAAGGTATTGCCGAGATGATTAAAGAGAAGCAACTTTTTACTAGAAAGTTGTTATCAGAAAAAGCCTAAAGACATTTTTATTATAACAAAAAACAGCACTTTCCATATGTGGAGGTGCTGTTTTTTTAGGTATAGTTAGTGTTTAGTTTAAAAGTTGTGCAGCGTGATCTTTCGTCTTTACTTTTTCGATCACTTTTTCAATTACCCCTTCTCCATCAATTACGAAAGTGGTTCTATGTAACCCATCATATTCCCTACCCATAAACTTTTTAGGTCCCCATACACCAAAAGTTTCTATTACCGTATGGTCTTCATCTGCCAGCAATGGATATTGAAAGGCATATTTATCCCTAAAATTTGTTTGTTTTTTCTGAGAATCTTCGCTTACGCCTATAATTTCATACCCTTGTTCCTGTAAAAGTTTGTAATTATCCCTCAAGTTACAAGCCTCCGCTGTACAACCTGGAGTATTGGCACGGGGATAGAAAAAGATGACTAATTTTTTTCCTTTATAATCGCTAAGATTAATAGTGTTTCCACTTTGGTCTTTTGAAGAAAATTCAGGTACTTTATCACCCACTTTTAGCATATTCATATGTATTCAATCTTTAACTTATTGTTTAATTTATTTTTGATAAAGTTAAACAAAAATGAATAAACAAGACAAAATTAATTTCACGATTAAGACGTTGGATGAACTTTATCCTACAATCCCAGTACCACTGGACCATAAAGACCCATATACCTTGTTGGTCGCTGTACTCCTATCTGCGCAAAGCACGGATGTTCGTGTAAATAAAATCACGCCGCTACTTTTTGAAAGGGCCGATAATCCATATGATATGGTAAAGCTCTCTGTCGATGAAATACGAGATATCATAAGACCCGTGGGCCTCTCCCCTATGAAGTCTAAAGGTATTCATGGGCTGTCCAAAATATTAATTGAAAAATATGATGGAAAAGTGCCACAGGAAATTGAGCTATTGGAAGAATTTCCAGCTGTGGGGCATAAAACCGCCAGTGTAGTGGTTTCCCAAGCATTCGGAATTCCCGCTTTTCCAGTAGATACCCATATCCATAGACTTATGTATCGTTGGGGGTTTACCAATGGTAAAAATGTAGTGCAAACTGAAAAAGATGCCAAAAGGTTGTTTCCCAAAGAGATCTGGAATAAACTACATCTTCAAATAATTTGGTATGGCCGGGAATATTCTCCCGCAAGAGGATGGGATATGGATAAAGATATCATTACAAAGACGATAGGCCGAAAAACCGTGCTTGATGAATACTACAAAACCAAAAAGAGCCGCTAATTGCGCCTCTTTTTGGTCTTTTTATGAAGTTGTTAATTCAACGTAACTTCAAATTTGTGTTTTTTGTAATCAACTACTTGAATCGATTTAGAGTAGCTCAGCAAGAAATCAATCGTTTCTCGTCTAGCTTTTACCGATCTAACGGCTTTTTGTTCTTCAGAGTAAATGTTTTCCATATTCTAGCATTAATGTTACAATTAGATAACGCCGCTAAAATGGAAATATTGCTGTGTTCGACCTAATGCATATTAATTCGTTAAAACGATATTATTACGCTCAACTATCTTTCTTAGGTTGATTAGAGCATATCGCATTCTTCCTAAAGCTGTATTGATGCTCACTCCTGTATTTTCGGATATTTCTTTAAAACTCATATCCTTATAGATCCTCATCAACAACACCTCTTTCTGATCTTCAGGTAATTCATCAATCAAAAAGGTTAGATCACTGTCAATTTGATCTTTGATGATTTGTTTCTCAGCATTTAGCTTTTCATCTCTAATAACCGAGAAGATATTGAAATCATCACTACCCTCAAACTTGGGCATTCTTTTATTCTTACGGAAGTGGTCAATGATTAGGTTGTGTGCAATACGCATTACCCATGGTAAAAATTTACCTTCTTCACTATAAGAACCTCTCTTTAGCGTTTTAATTACTTTAATAAAAGTATCTTGAAAGATGTCCTCTGCAACATCCCTGTCCATTACTTTAGAATAAATAAAACTGGAAATTCTTTGGTTATGCCTGTTGATTAAAACTTCAAGAGCCTTTTCTTCACCGGCAATATAATTCTTTACTAATATCGAGTCTTCAATCTGTAGTTCCATACAAATTACTTTTTTGGTTAAAATTAGGAGCCTCCCTTCTGTTAAGAAAGACTTTAGTTATTAGCTTAATTTTAAAAAAGTAATTATTTCTGTATAGGCCTATCAGGTTTTTAATTACACATCAAATATAGAAAAACAGTGTGCCCAGTAAAAAACAATGTTGTGATTTGGGCATTTTTAGATGTCAACTGATACAATATACGTATTAAGTGGGTGTAGCGTATCTTTGAAACGCAAATTTTAACATATGACCCTTATCAAGAATGTGGATCCCAAACGTAATATTATTATTAAAGGGGCTAAACTGCACAATTTAAAGAATATAGATGTTGTAATTCCTAGAAATAAGCTGGTGGTCATTACTGGGCTTTCGGGTTCTGGCAAGTCTAGCCTTGCTTTTGACACACTATATGCAGAAGGCCAAAGGCGCTATGTGGAGAGCCTTTCTTCATATGCCAGGCAGTTCTTAGGAAAATTGGACAAACCAAAAGTAGACTATATAAAAGGTATAGCACCTGCCATAGCCATAGAGCAAAAAGTTAATTCTACAAATCCAAGATCAACCGTAGGGACTACAACAGAAATCTATGACTACTTAAAATTGCTATATGCCCGTATTGGTAAGACCATATCCCCAGTTTCGGGCAAAGAGGTTAAAAAGAATACGGTTACCGATGTTATCAATTATATAAAACCTTTAGAAGTAGGTACCAAGTTATTGCTCTTGGCACCTATAACTACTAAGGAAGAAAGAGATCCAATAAAATCTTTGGAACTTTTCTCTAAGCAAGGGTATGCACGTATTAAATATAAAGGAGAAGTTTTACGAATAGATAATGCTCCCGCATCCATTGGTAGAAATTTTGATTTGGTTGTGGACAGAGTCATTGTAAAAGATGATGAAGATTTTTACAATCGTCTGGGCAATGCGGTGGACAATGCATTCTTTGAAGGCAATGGTAAATGTGCTATTGAAAGCTTGGAAAGTGGCGAAACCAAAACTTTCAGCAATCAATTTGAATTAGACGGAATAAAATTTTTAGAACCCAATGTACACCTCTTCAGCTTTAACAACCCATATGGAGCTTGCCCCAAATGTGAAGGTTATGGTGATGTAATTGGAATTGATGAAGATCTAGTCATTCCAAATACAGCGTTATCAGTTTTTGAAAATGCAGTTTTCCCTTGGCGAGGAGAAAGTATGGGATGGTATAGAGATCAATTGGTAAACGCAGCATACAAATTCGATTTTCCAATTCATAAACCTTGGTTTGAGTTGACAGAGAAACAAAAACAGTTGGTATGGGACGGTAATGAACACTTTACAGGTATACACGCATTTTTTCAACAACTAGAAGAAAAAAGCTATAAAATTCAGAATAGAGTAATGCTTTCCCGTTACCGGGGAAAGACCAAATGTTCCGTTTGTAAAGGAAAACGATTACGAGAAGAAGCCAACTATGTAAAAGTAGGCGGATACTCTATTTCTGATTTAATTGAGCTCCCAATAAAAAAGTTAACCCCGTTCTTTGAAGAATTACAACTTTCTGAACATGATAATACCATTGCTAAAAGATTATTAAAGGAAATTACCACCCGACTGGATTTCTTAAGTAAAGTGGGGTTGAGCTATCTAACGTTAAACAGAAAATCTAATACCCTATCCGGTGGAGAAAGTCAGCGTATCAATTTAGCCACATCTCTAGGAAGTAGTCTGGTGGGGTCCATGTACATTTTAGATGAACCCAGTATTGGTTTGCACCCAAAGGATACCGAAAATCTTATTGACGTATTATTGTCTCTTCGGGATTTGGGAAATACCGTTATTGTGGTTGAGCATGACGAAGATATCATGAAAGCCGCTGATGAAGTTATAGATATAGGTCCCGAAGCAGGAACCTTGGGCGGTGAGGTAGTTGCTACAGGAAGCCTAGATCAAATTCTGACATCCAATTCTCTAACAGCGGATTACTTAAATGGTACCAAGGAAATAACAGTACCTTCAGAACGTAGAAATTCCAAACATTATATTCAAATAAAGGGAGCACGAGAGAACAACCTTAAAAACATTGACGCTACCTTTCCCTTAAATGTACTTACCGTGGTAACCGGGGTTTCCGGAAGTGGAAAAAGTACTTTGGTAAAAAAAATATTGTACCCCACCATTTTAAAAGAAGTAGGTGGTTATGGCGAAAAAGCTGGTCAGTTTACTAAAATAGAAGGGAAATACAGCCATATAAAACATGTGGAGTTTGTAGATCAAAATCCTATCGGTCGTTCTTCCAGATCTAATCCGGTTACCTATATAAAGGCCTATGATGATATCCGTAATCTTTTCTCTTCGCAAAGACTAAGTAAGTTAAGAGGTTATCAACCCAAGCACTTTTCTTTTAATGTTGATGGAGGACGTTGTGAGAAATGTAAGGGCGAAGGTGAGATTACAGTAGAAATGCAGTTTATGGCGGATGTACATTTAGAATGCGATGTCTGTGCTGGAAAACGTTTCAAAAAAGAAATCCTTGAGGTCCAGTTTGAAGGTAAAAGCATTGATGACATCTTAAACCTGACCATTGACGAAGCTATTGCGCATTTTAAGGCCCACACCCAAGATAAGATTGTAAACAAACTACAGCCATTACAAGATGTTGGTTTGGGTTATGTTACCCTAGGGCAGTCCTCCTCTACTCTTTCCGGTGGCGAAGCACAACGTATTAAATTGGCTTCTTTTCTGGTAAAGGGAAATACTAAGGAAAAAGCATTGTTCATTTTTGATGAACCTACAACGGGGCTACATTTTCATGACATTAAAAAACTGCTGAAATCTTTTGATGAGCTTATTGGTAAAGGGCATTCCGTTATTGTGATAGAACACAATATTGAATTGATAAAGTGTGCTGACTATATCATTGATCTTGGTCCAGAAGGTGGGGAGAACGGAGGACATTTGTTGGCAGAAGGCACTCCAGAAGAATTGGTTCAAAATAAAGATTCCCATACAGCAAAGTACTTGTCAGAAAAACTATAACATATATACTATTCTGATAACGGTTTTCAATACGATATGCCAGAAGAAATAAATCCTTTGTTAACGTTTATCCTTGATACTGTTGCCATTCCCAAAAAGGAGGCTCAGGAAATTGTGGCCAGTTTTCAACATAAGAAATTGAACAAAGGTGAATTTCTGGTAAGGGAAAACCAAATAAGTGATGACTACTTCTATTTAGAAAAAGGCTTGATGCGTACATTTTTATATGATTTGGAAGGCAATGAAATAACAACCGATTTTTTTGTTGAAAACAATATTGTCTTTGATGTTACTTGTTTTTTCAATCGTGTCCGTTCAGAAGTTAATGTTCAAGCAGTGACAGAATGTACTGGCTATCGAATTTCTTACGAAGAACTCAACGCCCTTTTTCATAATAAACATGCTTTTCGTGATTTTGGCCGTGCCGTCCTGGTGAAGGGTTTTATCGCTTCCAAAAAAAGAAGTTACGCCATGATCAACAAAACGGCTGAAGAACGATATCGAGGATTATTGACTGCTAATCCCAAGATTTTGAAATATGCTCAATTAAAACATATTGCCTCATATCTTGGTGTAACAGATAGCACGTTGAGCAGACTTAGAAGAAATCTACAATAGTATCATTTCTTGCCATTTGTCAAGTGATTTGTACAAAGTTCAACTGAAATTTGTGTTATAAACTTTATACAAATGGCTGAATCATCAATATATACCTCTATAGTTTTTCTGTTGACCACCATAATTACACTGTGGTTTCTTTTCAAAGCATCAAAGAACATAAAAATGATAGCGGGTATTACCATCTGGATGATAATCACGGGCATACTGGGAATTTCAGGATTTTACAGAAATGTAGAAGCTTTTCCGCCACGATTTGTTTTTTTAATTGGTCCGGCAATCTTATTTGTCCTAGCTGTTTTCCTATTGCGAGATGGACGTAGGTTTGTGGATGGTTTAGATTTAAAATGGTTAACACTGCTTCATATGGTTAGAGTTCCGGTTGAGTTTGTCCTGTTTGCTATCTTTTTAGATGGATTAATCCCCGAACTCATGACCTTTGAAGGCTACAATTATGATATTATCTCAGGAATTACGGCTCCCATAATTTATTATGTGTTTTTTGTAAAAGGGTGGATAGGCAAAAAAGGTCTGCTACTTTGGAACATCGTCTGTTTATTACTTTTATTGAACATCCTTACCATAGCCCTTCTAAGTGCTCAAACCCCTTTTCAGAAATTGGCGTTTGACCAACCCAATATAGGTGTAGCGTATTTCCCATTTGTATGGTTGCCCGCAGTAATTGTGCCTATTGTACTGTTTTCGCATTTGGCAAGTATTAGGCAGCTGTTATTACCTGTTCCCGAAAAAATGTAAAAAAAAGATTGGACTCGGTCTAAGTCAAATGGGTATTAAACCAAACTCTTCTTTCATTTAATTCACCATAATCAATCTTATAATTACGTCAGCAATTAAAAGAGCTTAAATCATTTAGAAAATAACTAACTAATAATCAAATAGTTAATTTAAATATTTTTTTTTGGCACGCTGTTTGGTATTTACTTGTCGGGATGTAAATAATTGCATTCGGAATTTAAAACCTTATAGTATGAAACATTTAGTACTCATTTTTGCAGCGGTTCTTTTAGGTACTCCAAGTATCAAAGCTACCACCATAGAAGATAAGGTTGCCATCAGCAATGCTTATAGATACGGAAACTCTTTCATTTTTGTAGAAAATGGAATTACGTTTTCTGTATATCCCGATGGAGAATTCGATTTTTACATAGACAATCAAGTAAATGTTGGTGTCAATGCCCGTGTTGGGAATGTTGGTTTAACATTTAACTCAGGATATAACTACAACCCTTTTGTTCAATATGATGATTACGGTTCTGTAGTACAAGTAGAAAACATCCCCGTTTATTATGACCATTACGGACGTGTATCACAAATAGGTAGTATTGATGTATGGTACAGAAACGGTCGTGTGCGTAGACTTGGTGGATTGAACGTTTTTTACAATGGTGGTGTATTTAGTCACCATACAGGATTCATCAACATCTATAACAGACATTATGTGTACAGACCTTTTCATAGGTATTTTGCAAGACCGGCAGTATCGTTTTGTAATGTTTATAACAGACCATATAGAAGATATTACAACCCTGTAAGATATACGTATTATAGACCATACAGAAACAACTTTAGAAGATCTTACGCATCTTATGGTAAAACATATAGAAACGATAGAAGGCATAGAAGAGACAATATCTATAGAAATGACAGAAGAGTTTCGCAACGAAACAATAGTGTAAGAAGAAATGATAATTATGGTAGAACCAACAGATCGGTAAATCGTAACGATTATAGATCGGATACAAGAAGAGTGAGTAGAAATACTTCTACAAGAAGATCTGTTGATCAAGGTAACTATAGAAAAGGAAATGCTGTAAGCCGTTCTAATAACAGTGTAAAAAGAAATACTGGCACCAATAGAACAGTGAAACAGAGTGAATATAGAAGAGGAAATGTTGCCTCAAGAAGCAATAACACTAGTAGAACGGTTACTCAAAGACTGGTGACGCGAAAGCCGAACAGTAGAACTGTAACCAAGCGAGAAGTAACCACAAGCCCAAGAAGCAAAACGGTTACCCGAAGCACAACTAATACTTATAAAAAACCGCAAGCTAGAAAAAGTACTAGTAGATTGGTTGCAAGTAGAAGTAGTGCACCCAAAAGAACCGTATCCAGAAGTACTAAGACAACAGTAAAAAGAAGTTCTGGAAACACAAGTTCAAAAAGAAGAAGTAGTAATTCAGGCACTAGGACAAGAAGTTCCAGAAGAGTGCAATAAAGATAGTTTTTAGGTTGGTTAGTTGTTTACCCCGTAGTTGGATTTATCCGCTACGGGGTTTTTCTTTTGAGCCATTTGGAAAGTATTCCAGAGACATCTTCAGAAATTTCAAAACGATATAAAATACCCAAATACATCAACACAATTAATGCGGACTTTAAGATGATATTTATAATTGGGTGAAATGAAAATTGTAAAAGATGAAATAATATACCCAATAAAATCAGCGTGGTGAAAACTTTAAAAGTAGCTCTTGTGAAAGGCAAAAAACCAAACTTTAATTTTACGAAAACCAGTTTTACCAGATTAAAAATAAAGATGGAGATAAAGCTGGCAAGAGCTGCACCTTCCAATCCCAACCTGGGTATTAAAATTAAGTTTAAAACAATAGTCACTAATGCCAGACATATACCAAAGACCAATACTGTTTTATAATATTTTGAATTGAACAAAATTGAATTATTGTTCCCTAACATAGAATCAAACACCTTTGCCAAACCAATAAGAAAAACAATGGTAAAACCATTTCTATAAGATTCTGGGAGTAATTTGTATAATTGATCTAAATTAAGAACAATCAAAACGAACAATATTCCAGAAGCGATAAACAAGGTCAAAGAAGTCTTTTTGTACAAAGTTTCCAATGCAAAGTGATTGCCAGAGTTCAGCAATTCCGCGGTCAAGGGGTAGGTAATTTGGTGCATGGCCCTAGATGGGACAATAATTACCGTAGCAATATAGACTGCTACCCCATAGTAAGCCACATTTTCAATTTTAATAAACTGATTGAGCATTACCTTATCTATTTCCAGTAAGATTAAGGCAGCAGAGCCCCCCAGAATAATCAAAAAAGTATAGACAAGAATTTCCTTGGTATTAGACGGGAAATTCAAATTAAACTTAGGAAAACGAATGCTATATGCGTATAACTTAATGATCCCAGTCCGCAATAGATAAAGACCAACCAAACATTTAAAAAATAGGTCTAAAGAGATTACATCAAAATACAATAGCAGTAGTAAAAAGGAAACTCCAATACGCCCAAAAACTTCTTTCATAAAGTTACCAAATACCGACTTCAAATGTACTTTGCACCAAGAGTAAAATACTTCAAAATAACCCATGGATAATGCCACCAAAAAAATGTACCAGACATAGTCTTTTACCATGGGGTTTACTTGTGAAATCATAACGCCCAACTGCTCTTGAAATAGAAATGTGAAAATAGCCAAGGGTAAAATGCCCAGCAGGGGTGTCAACAACATCAAAGTCAAAAAGCTATCCTTTTCGGAATCTTGATAATTGCTGTAAAATTTCACCATGGTGTTATGCACACCAAAAGCCATCAAAGGCATTAGAATGGCACCGGAGGCCAAAATAAAAGTAACAAGGCCATAGTATTGATCCGGTAAAATTTTTATGTAGAGAAACAAAGTATTTATCGCTCCAAAAGCAAACCCTAAATAGGTAATAGTTATGTTTTTTAAAGACTGCTTTAAGACGATTCCCATTGAATGAAATTTGCCAATGCTTTGGTCAGTTCTTTTCTGTGGTACATTTCAATTCCTTTAGAATTAAAATGTAACGTTCCTTTTTTATATTTACCAAACCATTCTAAAAGTACATTTTTTAAAGCAGTCTTGTCACTTTGCTTGCATACCTTACCGGAACTGGTTTCCAGCACAATGTTACCTGCTTCCCATTCATTGGGGCCAATGGCTAAAATTGGTCGCTTTGCGTTTAGATACTCAAACAACTTTCCTGGAATAATTCCTTTGGTTTCCTCTGAATCAATTTCTAGCAACAAAAGTACTTGCGATTTTTGCTGTACTTGCAATACTTTTTCATGGGAGAGATAACCTAAGTACTCCACATACGAATCCAAACCATATGTACGAATAGTTTCTAAAACCTCTTCCCCCACTACTCCCGCCAATTGAATTTTCAGATGGTTTTTAAAAGTTTCGTCTCCTTCAATCAATTCTTTCAAGGCTTGCCATAATGCAATTGGATTTCTACCGGTAAGCAAAGAACCAATATGAGAAATAGTGAAACCTGAGTCCAACGAAACCGCATCAAGAATTTCATCATACCCGTTGGTAATGACTTGTATGGGCTTATTTGTAATTTGTTCAAACTCCCTTTTAGTTGTGTCACTTGTAACCACAATTTTATCCGTAGCATTCAGCACGCTCCTCTCCAAAGCTTTGTGCTTTCTTTTCGAGGACTTTGACAATCTTAATTTCTTGTGATAGCCAATAGAAGTCCATGGATCCCTAAAATCGGTAATCCATTGTATTTGATGCTTTTCTTTTAGTCTAAGCCCAATCAAATGTAAGCTATGAGGAGGTCCTGTTGTGATTATCGTCTCAATACCTTGCTTTTCAATAACTCTCGAAAGATATTTTACGGATGGTTTTATCCAAAACTTACGGGCATCCGGGATAAACAAATTTCCTCTGATCCAAAGCAATAATTTCTCAACAGTGGATGGCTTTTTTTCCTGAATAATACCTGAACTTATGGTTTGGGTCTTTTTTTTAGATACTAAGGAGGCCCAAGTATAAGGTTCTTTTATAGGCTGCTTTAGTATTTGAACACCTTCCGGGACTTCATGTACCAAGTTTTTATCAGTAATGGGGTAACTTGGGTTTTGGGGAATATATACAATGGGTTCTATATTAAAATCCCTTAAATATTTTACAAATTTCAGCCATCTCTGTACTCCCGGTCCACCTGCGGGTGGCCAATAGTATGTTATGACCAAAACCTTTCGCATTAAGATTTACTTTTTGATTTCTTGGGTATAAGTGAAAATCCAAGCCCGCCAACAATAATAAGTCCTAACAAAATAGAACTACCCAGTGCTATTTTGCTCCCTGTTTGAATTACTTCAGGTTCAAATTTAAATTCAATCTCATGCTGACCCGCTGGTACTTTTATTCCCCGTAGCGCGTAGTTAGCCTTGTAGTGCGGCTCTAGCTTTCCGTCAATAAAGGCATTCCAGCCAGTTGGATAATGCATCTCAGAAAATATGGCAAAACCATCATTGGTATTTACAGATTGGTATTTAATATAGTTAGGGCGATAATCCAACAATTGGATTGATGCTATGGAATCCACAACATAATTGGATTTTGTAACTGTCGGATATATGGCTGTATTGATTACCGCTTCCTTTTTAGAATCAAACTCCTTCAATCCTTGGATTTCATCATTTGCAGATTTAACAAAGGCCAATCGCTCCACAAACCATGCATTCCCATTGGTATTATCATTGACCGCCGGGAAACTGTTACCTTCTTCGTCTTGTTGAATGATATATTTTACATTCAACATGTTCAATACCTCGATGTTGTTTTGATATAAATGATGTTCAAACAAATCCTGAAGCAGTCTTGGTTTTGCTGCATGGTATCCACCAATCGATTTGTGAAAATAGGAGGTCCTGGCTCCATTTAGTCCTTCTTGAGGATCAAAAACCCGGAATATGGAATTGTCCTTCTTGATTAGCTCGTCTATCTGGCTGGCTTGAAAAGGTGAGTTCACATTTCTTTGGCGAACAAAATCACTTTTGTTTACATAACGGAGGTTCACTCCTATCAAGTCAAACAAAATCAATGCTCCCAAAAGCAGAGTGATCAAGTTTTTACCAATTTTTTCCTTTATAAAGAACCATAGCGCTACAGCTGTCAGCAAAACAAAGATTAACGATCTAATGGTGTCACTTACATAAACTGCTTCCCTATCTCTTTGAATCATCGTCATTAACTCATCTCCAAAGTAGCCTCTATAAGTTTCATCCCTTAACCCATCAAAATCAAAGAATCCTTTTAGTAAAAATATGAATACACCCAAGCCTAGGGTTATAAAAAAACTAAGTTTGAGTGCTGTCAGTTTTTTTGGTTTACCTACTTTGGATTTAAATAGCTCCCGTACTCCCAAAATACCCAAAACAGGGAGACATAATTCCAAAACTACTTGGATTGATGATACCGCACGGAACTTATTATATAGCGGAAAATAGTCAATCATAAAATTGGTCAATGCCGGGATATTTTTTCCCCAGGACAATAACAGTGCCAGTATAGCCCCTGTTAACAACCACCATTTCTTTTTGCCTTTGACCATAAATAAACCCAGAACAAACAAAAAGATTATAATTGCTCCAACATATGCCGGTCCAGCCACTATCGGTTGATTTCCCCAATATAATGGCATTCCTCCTGAAAATTCCAATGCTTTTGTTGGTGTAAGCCCCTGTCCTGTTAGGTATTCATATGCTTTAGATTTTTTCCCTAAATCTTCATTTCCCGAACCTCCAAACAACCGAGGTGCAAATAAGTTTAATGACTCCGCAATACCATAACTGTATTGCGTAATATATTCTTTATCAAGTCCATTTTGAGCCGCTTTTGGACTTCCATCAGGATTTATGGTTAATTCAGATTTTCCCCGTGTACTCCAATCTGCATATTCTTTAGTGGCCATTAAGCCCGTTGCGTTTGTAGCTATGGATAGGGCTACAGCGGCAATCAAAATTCCAACAGAGATAAAGTAGTGCTTAAGTTTTTTATCTTTTATGGCATAAATTAGATACACCAGTCCCAAGACCAGAACCAGCAACATAAAATAATAGGTCATCTGGTAATGGTTGGCATTAATTTCCAGTGCCATTGCTAAAGCTGTGAGAACAAATCCCAATAAATACTTCTTTCTAAAAACCAGAACAATACCCCCTAAAACCATTGGAATATAACCCAGTGCATGTGCCTTTGCATTATGCCCCACACCAAGAATAATAATGAGATATGTGGAAAAACCGAAAGCCAAAGCGCCAAGTACCGCCAATCGGTATTCAACCTTTAGGCAGAGCATTAAAACGTAAAAACCTATCAAATACAAAAAGAGATAATCCGCCGGTCTTGGCAGAAACCGGATCAGTCTATCTAATTTTTTAATATAATCATGAGGGTAGTTGGCTCCTAACTGATACGTGGGCATACCTCCAAAAGCACTATTGGTCCAATAAGATTCCTCACCCGTTAATTCCTTATAGTCATTGCGTTCCTTGGACATACCTTTGTATTGGGCAATATCCGATTGAAAAATCGCTTTGCCCTGAAGTACCGGGTAAAAGTATATCAGTGAGGCTAGAATGAATAAAGCAATTACACAAATATTGGTGATAACGGCTTTTGGAGAAAGATTCATGGATTGATTTTGAAAAGACAAATATTAGTCAATTTCTTCAAAATCTATATATTCTCCAACTTTTTTTGAAGGATTAGGTTTTCTAAATGTTTTTTTAGAAGCTGTAGGTTTTCCTTCATTATCAGGTTTATTTCCAAAATCCTGATAGTTACCAAATTGTTGCCCAAAGCGTTCTTGGGTTTTCCTCATAGCGTAATTAAGCAGTCTGGGTGCTATCCATTTAAGAAGCATTTTAACTGCGTAGTATACTAATACAAGTATTAAAATCGTTTGTAGTAAAACCATATAACATTAGCTATTGCATCAAAATTACATTGTTAGTCTTTTAAAAGACCCGAAAGTATCTTAAAATAGTATTAAAATCAGTTATATGCATCTCCGTAGTATAAAGAAAACCCTTTTTGTCCTTTGTTTTGTTCCTTTTTTTTCAAATGCGCAGTATACAGATGTTATAAACTCTAACAGACCTGGTAGGGCAGTAAGTGCCTACGCTGTAGGGAGAAACGTAGTGCAAGCAGAAGTTGGACTTGTCTATGAACAACAGGACAATGCATCACAAAATTCCGATTCAAATATTTTTGGTGCAGATTTTTCCATTAGATACGGATTGCTCTTTGAAACATTGGAAATTAACTATGAAGGAACCTTTATAAACCAAAATATAACTTTTACGGATTTAGGTACGGATGAGACCAGGACGGATTTTTCTAGAAATAGATTAGGGTTAAAATATTTAATTTTTGATCCTTTTAAAAACCCAGAAAACAATAAACCCAATCTTTATAGCTGGCGAGCCAACAATGTTTTTCAATGGAAGAATCTAATTCCTGCAGTTTCTATTTATGCCGGTGCTACTTTTAACTTGGGAGAGAATCCATTTTATGTAGGCGACCCAACAGTATCACCCAGAGTGGCTATTGCAACTCAAAGTAGACTTTCACCACGGTTTGTGTTAATCTCAAATATCGCATATGATAGAATTGGTACAGATTTTCCAGAACTAAGCTATGCGGTTTCACTTTCACATTCATTTAAAGATCCCAAATGGAGTGTTTTTATTGAAAACCAAGGATTCAAGAGCGATCGTTATTCGGATATTTTATTGCGCTCAGGTGTGGCCTACTTGTTTAATCCAAACTTTCAGGCGGATTTTCATTTAGGCTCTAATTTCAAGAACTCGCCTTCCCGTATTTTCGCAGTATTAGGTTTTTCGTATCGATTAGATCTTCACAAGGATAAGCTAGTGGCCATTGAAGATCAAAAAGGTGGGCAGAATGGAAAAATCCGTAAAAATTCGGCTAAGAAAAAACAAAAGAAAAAGAACAAAAAGAAAAAAGATAAAATAGACTTTTAAGTTTTACATGTATCATTTTTCTTCTGTTTAGAATATTCCTAATATTGGCCTTACAAAAAATAATGTATGGTCACCATAAAGCAAGCTCAGTCCAAAGCGGATTTAAAACAATTTGTAAAGTTTCCATTTTCGTTATATAAAGATTCCCAATATTGGGTACCTCCCATTATCAAAGATGAATTAGAGTCTTTTGACGCAGACAAAAACCCTGTTTTCCAAAATGCCGAAGCTTCTTATTTTCTGGCCTACAAGGGTGGTGAGTTGGTAGGCAGAGTTGCAGCCATCATAAATTGGATAGAAGTAAACGAACAACAACTAAAAAAAATGAGGTTTGGTTGGTTCGATTTTATAGATGATTTTGAAGTTTCCAAAGCTTTATTAGAAAAAGTAGCGGAAATTGGAAAGGAACAACAGCTTGAATATATGGAAGGACCGGTTGGTTTTTCTAATTTGGATAAGGTGGGCGTTTTAACAGAAGGGTTTGACCATATAGGGAACATGATTACCTGGTATAACTACCCATATTACCAATCCCACTATGAAAAACACGGTTTTGTAAAGGAAAAAGGGTATTTGGAAAATAAGTTCCCATTTACCAATGCCGACCCAAAGATATTTTCCAAAGCCAACTTATTGATCAAAAAAAGATATAAACTTAGGGAGCTTAATTTCACTAATAGTAAAGAAATAATGCCTTGGGTAGATAAAATGTTTGATCTATTCAACAACTCATACGCCAGCCTTGCCTCTTTTGTGAAAATCACAGATGTACAAAAGGAATATTTTAAAAAGAAATACATCAGTTTTATAAATCCTGAGTATATAAAATTTGTAGTTGACGAACAAGATGAATTGGTTGCATTTGCCATTGTTATGCCTTCGTTTTCCGAGGCATTGCAAAAAGCAAAGGGAAAATTGTTTCCAACTGGGGTATTCCACCTCTTAAAAGCCCGAAAACATAGCAAAGATGTTATTTTTTACCTAATTGGTATTCATCCGGATTATCAAAACAGGGGGGTAACGGCAGTAATTTTTAACGAATATTATAAAACCTTCCTTAAAAGAGGTGTACTTAACTGTATTAGAACTCCAGAACTAGAAGAAAACACTGCTATACGACAGATTTGGAAACATTTTGACCCAGTTACCCATAAACGAAGAAGAACGTACAGAAAAGCGCTGTAACCGATTATTCTCCCATGGCCGCGGCAACAGCTGCAGAAAGCCTCTTGTAGGTGCCGTTTTCCAATCGTTCACGAATACCAGAGAACGCTTCTAAAGTTACTTCTATATCTTCCATGGTATGTGTTGCCGTTGGAATCATACGTAGTAAAATCAATCCTTTGGGTATTACAGGGTAAACTACGATAGAACAGAATATTCCGTAGTTTTCTCGAAGATCCTTTACCAAAGCCATGGCTTCAGGAATACTTCCATTTAAATATACAGGGGTAACACAACTGGTAGTGGTTCCAATATCAAAACCACGATTTTTCAGACCATTTTGCAATGCATTTACATTCTCCCAAAGTTTTGCCTTAAGTTGTGGCATGGTGCGTAACATGTCTAGACGTTTAAGCGCTCCTTTTACGTAGACCATTGGAAGCGATTTGGCAAACATTTGAGATCTTAGATTATACTTTAGATATTCTATTATCTCTTTATCCGCTGCAACGAAAGCACCTATACTTGCCATTGACTTGGCAAAGGTTGCCAAATAGACATCAATATCATCTTGAATTCCTTGCTCCTCTCCTGCTCCTGCTCCTCTTTTACCAAGAGTACCAAAACCATGAGCATCATCAACAAGTAATCTAAATTTAAATTTACTCTTTAGTGCAACAATTTCTTTAAGTATCCCTTGCTCTCCTCGCATTCCAAAAACACCTTCAGAAATAACAAGTATTCCTCCGCCGGTTTCCGTAGCCATTTTTGTTGCTCTCTCTAGGTTTTTCTCTAAACTCTCAACATTATTATGTTTGAAAGTAAAACGTTTACCCATGTGCAAACGAACCCCATCAATAATACATGCATGACAATCCACATCATATACAATGATATCGTCCTTTGAAACCAACGCATCAATTACGGACATGAATCCCTGGTATCCAAAATTTAATAGATAGGAGGATTCTTTATTTACGAAAGCAGCCAGCTCTTGCTCCAATTGCTCATGGAAATCTGTATGTCCACTCATCATACGTGCGCCCATAGGGTAGGCTGAACCATGTTCATGGGCAGCATCGCCATCAACTTTTTTGACTTCAGGTAGATTTGCAAGTCCCAAATAGTCATTGATACTCCATGTAATAACATCTTTACCTTGGAATTTCATTCTATTGGAGATAGGACCTTCTAATTTTGGAAACACAAAATAACCTTCTGCTTGTGATGCCCATTTTCCCAAAGGACCTTTATTTTCAATGATTCTATCAAATAAATCTCTCATCTACCTCAAAATTGTTTCAAGTGCAAAAATATAGATTTTATGCCAACCTTACGTAATGAATTCCGTATATAAAAAAACGGCAATGGTTTCCATTGCCGTTCAGTCATTTACATTGTCAAGTATTTGTTTACTTGATATATTCTATTTTTTCTGGTGTCTCTGCATTTTTGGTGTCAAAAAACCCTTGATTTTCCATCCACTCATTGCTGTACACCTTGCTCATATATCTTGAACCATGATCTGGAAAGATAACCACAACATTACTATCTTCAGAGAATTCTCCTTCTGTATTTAGTTGATAAAGTGCTTGCATTGCCGCACCACTTGTATAACCAACAAACATACCTTCAGTATGAGCTATTTTTCTAGCCATATGTGCACTTTCAGCATCCGTTACTTTAATATAGCGGTCAATACAGTTAAAATCGGTTGCTGTAGGAATCAAATTCTTCCCTAAGCCTTCAATTCTGTATGGATAGACCTCATTATGGTCAAACTCGCCTGTTTCGTGATATTTTTTTAATACAGAACCATAAGCATCAACCCCTAATACTTTTACATCTGGATTCTGCTCCTTTAAGTAGCGAGCAATTCCAGAAATAGTACCTCCAGTGCCACTACAAGCCACTAAATGTGTAATAGCTCCATTGGTCTGATTCCAAATTTCTGGGCCTGTGGTCTTATAATGAGCTTCTATATTCAGCTCATTAAAGTATTGATTGATGTATATAGAATTGCTGGTTTCGTTATGTAAGCGCTTAGCAACCTCATAATATGACCTTGGGTCATCCGCACTGACATGAGCAGGACAAACGTATACTTTGGCTCCCATTGAGCGAAGCATGTCAATTTTATCAGGAGACGATTTTGAGCTTACTGCCAAAATACATTTATACCCTTTTACAATACTAACCATGGCCAGGCTAAAACCTGTATTCCCAGATGTAGTCTCTATAATAGTACTTCCAGGTTTAAGAATCCCTTTACGCTCGGCCTCATCAATAATATAAGAGGCGATTCTATCTTTAGAAGAGTGTCCTGGGTTAAAGGATTCTATTTTACCGTAGAAATTTCCTGTAAGCGGTTCTGCAATCTTATTTAGCCTAACCAAGGGGGTGTTTCCAATTAAATCAAGGATATTGCTGTACGCATTTATCTGTTTTCTCATAACTGGTTATAGGTAAGGAACAAATTTAGATTGTCTCAAAATTTATTCGGTGCAAAAATAACATTTTTTATTTTAAGGCATTTTGCCTTCCAAATCAAGAATAAATGCATATTCTTTTGCTGTTTCCTTTAAGGATTCAAAACGCCCAGATGCACCTCCGTGCCCTGCTTCCATATTCGTATCCAGAAACAGAACGTTATTGTCTGTTTTATATTCTCTAATTTTGGCTACCCATTTAGCTGGTTCCCAATATTGCACTTGCGAATCGTGTAGACCAGTGGAAACATACATGTTGGGATAATCTTTTGCCATAACATTATCATACGGAGAGTATGATTTCATGTATTCATAATATTCCTTATCCCCGGGATTCCCCCATTCATCATATTCTCCGGTTGTTAAAGGAATTGAATTGTCTAACATGGTTGTGACCACATCAACAAACGATACAGCTGCAATGACGCCATTATACAGCTCTGGAGCCATATTTACAATAGCTCCCATTAAAAGCCCTCCTGCCGAACCACCGCTGGCATACAAGTGGTCCGCACTTGTGTATTCTTTTTTAATTAAGAATTTTGAGCAATCAATAAAATCGGTAAATGTATTTTTCTTTTGTAACAACTTTCCATCTTCATACCATGGTCTCCCCAAATACTCCCCTCCTCTTACATGGGCAATAGCATAAATAAACCCTCTGTCCAATAGGCTTAACCGAACTGATGAAAAATAAGGGTCAATAGTACTTCCATAAGAGCCATAGGCATATTGTAGTAATGGGCTGGTTCCATCCAAACTTGTATTCTTATGATAAACCAATGAAATTGGAACTTTTGCCCCATCCCGTGCAGTGGCCCATAACCGTTCTGTACGGTAATTGGTTTTATCAAACTTACCTCCTAAAACTTCCAGCTCTTTTAGAGTCTTTTGAGATTTGTTTTCCATATTAAAATCAATGATTGCATACGGGGCGCCCATTTCGTTGTAATAATAGCGGAGTTCTTTTGTGTCAAAGTCCAGATTAACAGATGTACCAGCTACATAGGTTTCGCTTTCAAAAGGTAAATGATAACTATCCGTTGCATCCCAACGAGAAATTTTTAGCTTATTAAGTCCATTTTCTCTTTCTGAAAGTACATAGTAGTCCTTGAATATATCCACATCTTCCAATAACACATCTTCCCGATGCGGAATAAACTCCTCCCAATCTTTAGAAGAGGTGTTTTCATCAGAAGTTTTCATCAATTTAAAATTGGTAGCACCATCTTTATTGGTAAGGACATAGAAATTTCCATTATAATGTGCAATTGAATATTCCAATCCTCTTTCTCTGGCTGAGAAAACCTTAAAATCCCCCTCAGGGTCATCCGCGCTCAAAATTTGGTACTCTGAAGTAAGTGTACTTACTGAACCTATCACTATGAATTTTCTGGATTTTGTCTTGTATACAAAGGTGTTGAACGTGGAGTCTTTTTCATGAAAAATAAGCTTGTCATCAGATGATGGGGTTCCCAGTTCATGTCTGTAAATTTTGTCTGAACGCAATGTAACAGGGTCTTTTTTAGCATAAAACAATGTTTTGCCATCATTGCCCCAAACAGAACTGCCTGTAGTATTCTCAATTTTATCTGGATAAACTTCTCCTGTTATTAAATTTTTAATTTGAATATCATATTGTCTACGGGAAACAGTGTCCACCGCAAAGGAAGCCATTGTATTATCCGGACTAATTGAAATTCCGCGTAGGTTATAATACTCATGGTCTTTAGCCAATTCGTTACAATTGAACATCAACTCATCCTCCGCGTCCAAGCCTTCTTTTTTCCTTGAATAAATTGGATACTCCTGACCGGTTTCATATTTGGTGATGTACCAATAGCCATTGTATTTATAAGGAACAGAAGAATCATCCTCTTTTATTCTGGATTTCATCTCTTGAAAAAGCGCTTCTTGAAACTTCTTGGTGTGAGAGGTCATTTTAGCGTAGTACTCGTTTTCCGCATTTAAATAATCTAAAACATCCTGGTTTTCCCTATCGTTCATCCAATAGTAATCGTCTATTCTAACGTCACCATGTTTTTCAAGTTGTGTAGGAATCTTTTTTGCAACTGGATGTTGAGCACTCATAGGTTCTTCTTTGATATTTTGACAAGAGGCGGCAAAAGTAAGGTATAAAATGAAAAAAGTACTTCTTAAAACTAAGTGCTTCATAGTTTTTGATTTGTGCCAAATTACTACTTTTGAATCGTTAAAACTATAAACAGAAAATAGGATGTTTGGAGATATTATGGGAATGATGGGAAAATTAAAGGAAACCCAAGAAAAAGTGAAGGCTACTAAAGAACGTTTAAATACGGTTTTGATTGATGAAACATCCTCAGATGGAAAATTGAAAGTTACCCTAACAGCTAATAGGGAAATTAAATCAATAGAAATTGATGATTCGCTAATGAAAGATAAGGAACAACTGGAAGATTATCTGGTTCTTAGCCTGAACAAAGCCATTGAAAAGGCAACCAACGTTAACGAAGCTGAATTGGCAGCTGTTGCCAAAGATGGTATGCCAAATATTCCAGGGATGGATTCGCTATTTAAATAGCCCTATTGCCCTAAAGTCTTCAACACTTTCAAGAAATGTGCGTGCATTTCTTGGGTATAATCCAAGTGGGTTACAATACGCAGTTTTCCTTGCCCCATACCAATAATGGAGATATGGTTTTCTTCCAGTTTACCCAGAAAGGTTTCTGCGGATATTTTTGTCTCATCTAACTCAAAAATGATGATATTGGTCTCAATTGGCTCCACTTTTTTAATACATTCCATCGCTTCCAACACCTTGCCTATTTCTTTTGCCTTTCCATGGTCTTCGCGAAGCCTATCTATATGGTTATCCAAAGCATAAATTCCAGCAGCAGCCAAAAAACCAGATTGTCGCATGCCGCCTCCCAACACCTTTCTTACGCGTAGGGCATTGTCAATAAATTCTTTACTTCCAAGCAGTACCGAACCTACTGGGCAACCAAGGCCTTTGCTTAAACAAACACTTATAGAGTCAAATAAGCTTCCGTATGCCTTGGCATCCTCGTTCTTTGCTACTAATGCATTCCAAATACGAGCGCCATCTAAATGGTAGTTTAGCCCATTATCCTCACAAACTTTTTTAATCTTTTTTAGTTCTTGGAAATCCCAACAGGCTCCACCACCCTTGTTTGTTGTATTTTCAATACAAACTAAAGAGGTTAAAGGACTATGATAGAAATCTGGAGGGTTTATGGATTGCTCCACTTGATCAACCGTCATCATTCCTCTAGCACCATCCACTAACCTACAGGACACTCCACTATTAAAACTGACCCCTCCCCCTTCATAATTATATACATGGGCATATTTATCACAGATTAACTGTTCTCCCGGTTGGGTATGTAGTTTAATAGCAGCTTGATTGGCCATGGTACCACTTGGAAAAAATAATGCAGCTTCCATTCCAAAAAAATCAGCTACTTTTTCTTCCAGTGCATTTACACTTGGGTCATTTTTAAAAACATCATCTCCTACTTTGGCAGTCATCATGGCATTCAACATACCAGGGGTCGGTACGGTGACCGTATCACTTATTAAGTTGATTTTCATTTACGATTGGAAATTAATTCATACAATCCATTCCTATAGGTGATCCATCCGGAATTTTAGGAACTGGAATAACTTTAAATGCAGAAGGTTTGCTTAGAAAAGCATCTATTCTTCTAACCATTTCCGAAGAAATAGCGTTTTTCCCATTGACCAAAAGCGAGCTTCTCAATACTTTTAATCCTTCATTGGCAATTGCATTTACCTGAGGGTGTACTTCCTTATGCGCTGCTAGATTCATAATATGGTACAGTACCCTGAAATTAATAGTTTGCTGCACTTCGTTTAAATAAGCATCTTTATGGTTTTCCTCTATAGTGTTTTCAACTAATTTGCTTAAAACACTCTCTAGTCCAAGTTGGTCCTTATCCATGCTCTTCTGCTGTATCAATCTAGAAGCACGCTCTGGGTGCAATAGTAACCCTAAGGTCATATCAGCAGAAGTTTCCGCAGCAGATAAAGCATCGAAACTAATTCCTGTCCTACCTTTAAAGGATTCTCTGGAACGACCATAACCTATAGCTCTAGGTGGGAACAAATTTAATTTCTCTTTCGGAATGGCCACTTCTTCAGCGTTTAAAGTCCTTAGAATAGATTTTAAGGCATTTTCTTGGGTTGCTTCACTAATTGAATAAACGGTACGTTGTCCGTCTCCTTTTATGGAGTAATTATAATCCAATCCCCCAATCAATTTTGAAACGGCCTCTGTTTGATATCTATGAAAAAAATACAAGGGAGCAAAAACATCCTCGAGCACTGAGTTTGGTTCTCCTGTGCGCACATTATCAATGGAGAAGTTATCTATAGCTGTCTTTCTAATCTTTAATACGCTTTCCAATTCTTGAGATGCATTCCTACCATTATCCCATAAATGTGCCAAGGCATGTGCTCCACCCTGCGGGCGCGCGTCTTGATCAGATATATAGCGTAGTCCGTCTGTTTGCGCTTTTTTCAAAATAGCATTTAAGCCCTCTTTTTCATTTGTACCGCTTGGGAAATCTGAATATGAGTAAGCAACAGTTACTTTATCCCAAACGCCTATGCCAGTATCGTACGCATTGGAGAAATCAATAGTATTTCCATTAAGTTCAAATTGTGGGTGTGGATAATCCATTACTGAGGCCCTACCATTTGTACTTGCCGCAAAATTGTGGGCAAAACCAAGAGTGTGTCCTATTTCATGTGCGGAAAGCTGACGAATCCTTGCCAACGCCATTTCTAACATGGGCTGGTAATTATCATCTCGTTCAGCAAAAGGCTTATTCATTAACGCTTGGGCTATTAAAAAATCTTGTCGGATTCGTAAACTCCCCAGACTAACATGTCCCTTAATTATTTCACCAGTTCGTGGATCGGTAATACTACTGCCATAACTCCATCCTCTTGTAGAACGGTGCACCCATTGAATCACATTGTACCTGACATCCATTGGGTCGGCATCGTCTGGCAAAACTTTAAGTTGAAACGCATCCTTATAACCGATAGCTTCAAAAGCTTGGTTCCACCATCTACCACCATCCAGTAAAGCAGAACGAACGGGCTCTGGGGTTCCATTATCCAAATAATAAACAATAGGTTCAACCGCTTCACTTGTGGCAGCGCCCGGATTCTTTTTCTCTAAACGGTGTCTTGTTACAAAACGCTTTAATATTGGTTCTTGAACCGGAGTTGCATAATCATAATATGAAAATGGATAGGAACCACAACGCGGGTCAAATGCTCTTTTTTTGTAATCATCATCCGGTAATTCGATTAACGAATGATGTTGCGCCACGGTTACCAAACTAGCATTTGGTGTAACGGAACGAATATTATTTCCCTCAGGAGTTCCACTAAAAGTTAGGGTGATATCGAATTCCACATTTTTAGGGAAAGCTTTCGTCCTTTCAAAAGCCCAAGCGCTTTTAGATTTATCCAAACTATAAGAGCCTTGTTTTGTTTGCTTTAACCTAGCTGAAACGCCATGGGCATCACGCATTAAAAAATCGGTGACATCTATTAAATACTTTCCTTTG
Source organism: Flagellimonas sp. CMM7 (assembly GCF_021390195.1). Lineage (NCBI taxonomy): Bacteria > Pseudomonadati > Bacteroidota > Flavobacteriia > Flavobacteriales > Flavobacteriaceae > Flagellimonas > Flagellimonas sp. CMM7. The sequence goes on from NZ_CP090003.1 coordinate 4,214,665, forward strand.
GATTCCTCTTCAATCTTAAATCCATGTAGTACAGACTTTGCAAACGCTTGTTGCACTGACTTACGTTCAAGTTCATTATTCGTGAGCGCTCTAAATTTTAAATTGGGCTGAATCAAAAGCAATTTAGCACCTGCTTTCTTAAAGTAAACCACTTGCTCATTTCCCAATTGGCCCCTATCCAAACCTATATCATTACTGCCAATCCCACTGCTTAATGAGTACACGTACAAGAATTCCTTTTCCAGCTCATCCACCTCTAAGAAAATCTTATCAGAAGTATCATCATAATAAAAATTGAAGTAGCCATTGAACATTTGATAGTCCTTGATTTTATCAAAACTCTGGGCATTTAAAAAGGTGGCCGTGAAGACAATGGGCAAAACGTAAAAAAAGTATTTTTTCATATCAGAATAGTTGTAGCTAAAATTATATAAATTTCGTTGCTCCACAGCATTGAAATACTATTTTTGCTTGAAATTTAATTTTATGGTTACTACAGATCAGCAAAAAGATCTTATAGAGCGCCTTGGTGCGTTAAGGAGGTATCTTTGACATTGATGCCAAACTTATTGAAATAGAGAACGAAGAGGAGAAAACCATAGCTCCGGGATTCTGGGACAATCCACAGCAGGCCCAAGTTCAAATGCAAGTTCTTAAATCTAAAAAAAGGTGGGTTGAAGATTTCAATTCTGCCAAATCCCTTGTTGGAGATTTAGAAGTTTTAATGGAATTCCAAGACGCTGGGGAAGTTTCTGAAGAAGAAGTAAACCAACAATATGACAAAGCAATTCTTATCATTGAGAATCTGGAATTCAAGAATATGCTGTCAGATGAAGGTGATGAACTCACTGCTGTATTGCAAATAACTGCTGGTGCCGGTGGTACGGAGAGTTGTGATTGGGCAGCCATGCTCATGCGAATGTACCTTATGTGGAGTGAAAAGAACGGTTATAAGGTAAAAGAACTCAACTATCAAGAAGGAGATGTTGCCGGTATTAAAACGGTTACGTTGGAAATTGAAGGGGAATTTGCTTTTGGTTGGTTAAAAGGTGAGAATGGAGTGCACCGGTTGGTGCGTATCTCTCCCTTTGACAGTAATGCAAAACGACACACTTCCTTTGCTTCAGTATATGTATATCCTTTAGTGGATGATACCATTGAAATTGATGTGAACCCTGCAGATATAGAGATTACCACAGCCCGTTCTAGCGGTGCCGGTGGGCAAAATGTGAACAAAGTAGAAACTAAAGTGCAGTTAGTGCACAAACCTACAGGAATACAAATCTCATGCTCAGATTCAAGGTCTCAACACGACAACAGGGCCACTGCAATGAAAATGCTAAAATCCCAGCTGTACGAAATAGAGCTAAGGAAAAAGCAGGAAGCAAGAGCCGAAATTGAATCCACAAAAATGAAAATTGAATGGGGTTCTCAAATCCGTAATTACGTAATGCATCCATATAAATTGGTAAAGGATGTACGTACAAGCCATGAAACTGGTAATGTTGATGCCGTTATGGATGGAGAAATAGATTCATTTTTAAAAGCGTTCCTTATGATGATGGGGCAACGTGAAGAATAAATTTAAGATATAGATATGATTAAAATTTACCATAATCCAAGATGTAGAAAATCGCGTGAAGGTCTGGACGTTTTAGAAAAGTCTGGGAAAGATTTTGAAGTAGTTCTATACTTAGAAAATGTCCCTATACATGATGAGCTAAAAACAATAATCAAACAATTGGGTATTCCTGCCATGGAACTGGTTCGTAAAAATGAAGCCATTTGGAAAGAAAAGTATAAAGGGAAAACGCTTTCAGAAAATGAAATCATTGATGCAATGGTTGAAAACCCTAAACTAATAGAACGTCCTATTGTTATCAATGGAAATGATGCAGTAATAGGCAGGCCTTCCGAAGAAATAAATAAAATAGTGTAACTGCGCCAAAAAATGGCAAGGGTTTTGCATTCAAGAACATAGATAGAAATCTATTTAACATATATTTAACCAAACTAGGTTAAACCTTGATCTAATTTTAAAATCATACATTTTGAATACAATCATGAAAAACACACAGACCATCATTTTATTCACGCTCTTAATAGGACTATTTTCAATGCCAACTTTAGAGGCTCAATATGGAAATAGATATGGAAATAATGGGTATGGCAGAAGACAAAGTACGTTGCCTCAAGCCCAAGAAACACCTAAAAAGGAAGATCCACTTACAGCAGAAGAACTTGTTGATGAGCGTATGCCCTCTATAACGGAGTCCATAGGATTAAACCCATTTGAAGAGGCAGTAGTGAGGACAACTTTGATAAATTCCGTTCGGAAAAGAATGGAGCTAAGAATATTGAATTTGGATCCACCCAAAATGCAAGAAGAATTGCAAAAAATAGTGGCCAACCAGAATGAAGAGTTAAAATCTGGCTTACCAGAGGATAAGTTCGATGCATTCCAAGAGCTTCAAGAGAATAGGTTCAATACCAAAAAGACTAAAAAGAAGAAAAAGAAAAAGAAGAAATCCAAAGAATGATATGAAGAAACTGCTACTGTCCTTTTTACTGCTGAATACAATAACAACAATTGCACAAAGACCACAAGGACAGGGCAACCGACCAGATCCAATAAAAATTACGGGAAAAGTAATAGATGCAGATACGGGTCAACCTCTAGAATATGCTACTTTAATACTCCAACGTACTAAAAGCCCAGAAAGAATAACTGGCGGCATTGCAGATGCCCTTGGTATGTTCGAGGTAGAAACCTTTCCAGGAGTTTACAATATTCGCATAGAATATATTTCTTACACAACATACGAGGTCAAAGCGCAAGCCATAAGAACTAGTACAGATTTGGGCACTATTCAATTATCTATTGATGTAGAACAACTTGAAGATGTAGAAGTTGTGGGCGAACGTACAACAGTTGAATTGCGTTTGGACAAGAAAGTCTATAACGTAGGAAGTGATTTAACGGTAAAAGGTGGTTCGGTAACAGATGTTCTGGACAATGTACCATCCGTGACCGTCGATGTTGAAGGCAATATAAGTTTAAGAGGTAATGAAAGTGTACGCATACTTATAAACGGTAAACCTTCTGCACTTTCTGGACTTAGCCCAGATGCATTACAACAACTACCAGCCGAAGCCATTGAAAAAGTGGAAGTTATCACAAACCCATCCGCTCGGTACGATGCCGAAGGTACCGCAGGAATCTTAAACATTATTCTTAAACAAAGTAAAACTGCTGGATTAAATGGTTCTGTCAACGTCTTTGCCGGAAACCCAGACAATTTTGGTGGGGCATTAAGTCTAAACTTGAGAAGGGAAAACTTTAATATTTTTTCAAATACCACATACCGCTATAGAAATGCTCCCGGAAATGCGCAATTTCTTCAAGAGAATTTTAATGATGATGGCTCTACCGATAGTTTTCAAGATGAGTTTAGAGAATATCAGCGAGAACGAGATGGATTCAATACCAATTTTGGTTTTGAACTTTTCCTTTCTGAAAACAGTAGCATTACCAATTCTTTTGTTTATCGAAAAACAAATGGTGAAAATACGGTTGATGTGGATTTTTTCAATTTTGATGCCCTTAGAAATCCTACTATCCAACGAAACAGATTTACCCTGGAAGATGAAGAAGATGAAAATGTGCAGTATTCCTTGAATTATGAGAAGAAGTTTAAAAAGGATGGACATGTATTGACCATGGATTACCAGTATTCCAAGGGAGCAGATTTTGAAAATTCTATCATTGATGAAGTAATCCTTGGTGAGAATATCGTTTTGCCAACAGAACAGACCATCAATGACGAAAGTCAAATTAACCAATTAGTGCAATTTGATTACGTATTACCTTTTGGTAAGGATAATCAATCACAATTTGAATTGGGATATCGGGGCACTTTCAACAATTTTAATACCGATTTTGATTTTGGCATTCTAAATGCAAACGGCACTTTAAATGTTGACCCAGACTTTAGCAATGAGCTAAACTACCGGGAATATGTTAATGCCGCATACACACAAATAGGAACCAAATTAAAGAAATTCAGCATTCTTGGTGGTTTGCGAATGGAAGCTTCAGATATTGGAATTGAATTGGTGGAAACTGATGAAAACTCAGATAAAGATTATGTGGATTGGTTCCCCTCTTTGTTTTTGGGCTATGAATTTTCAGAAATGGAACAATTGACTATTAGTTACAGTCGTAGACTTAGAAGGCCAAGGTCTAGGTTTATCAATCCATTTCCTTCACGTTCCAGTAATACCAACCTGTTTCAAGGCAACCCAGATTTAAATCCAACGTATACCAATGCATTTGATTTTGGTTATTTAAAAAGATGGGATAAGCTAACCTTTACCACCTCTGCCTACTATAACCGTTCAACAGGGGTGTTTCAATTTATTACACAGGAAACCGGAAATTTTGTGGAAATCGAAAACCCCAATAATCCCCTAGAACCCATTTTAGTGCCCATACAAGTTAGAACCCCAATTAATTTGGCAACTGACACACGTTATGGTGGGGAGTTGACAACCACTTATACCCCAAAGAAAAATTGGCGATTTACGTGGAACCTAAATCTTTTTCAACAACAATTAAGAGGGGATTTCTCGTTCATTGATTTTCAAAATGAAGAAGTAATACAAAATTTTGATGCCGATAACTTTACCTGGTTTACGCGTTTAAGCGCTAAACTGCCACTACCTGGAGCGATCGATTTTCAATCCAATCTTTTTTATAGGGGAAGACGTATTGATGCCCAAAATGTAAATAAAGGAATACTATCCACAAATTTGGCGTTCAGCAAAGATGTTATAAAGGATAAAGCTACACTTTCTTTAAATGTTAGCGACCTATTTAATTCTAGGAAGAGAAGAACGGAAACTAGAACGGAAAATGTTTTTACGGAGAGTGAGTTTCAATTTCGTGAACGACAAATTACATTATCATTTTTATACCGATTTAACCAACCTCAGAACGAAAGAAACGGAAGGGACCGAGGAAATGGAGGGAACGGCGATGATGAAATAGAATTTGACGGATAACAAAAAAGAGGCTAAAAGCCTCTTTTTTTATTCATTTCGCTTGGCCTTTTTAGCCTCGCGTTTTTCTTTGTACATTTCTATCAAGTTGCCGAACAACCAGTAAGGCACTACAAAAGTCAATAAGAAAATCATTAACCAAAAACCGATGGTCAGAATGGTTAAAAAAGCTAAAAAACCTAAATACTGGTCAAAATCAAACATTACTTTTTCCTTTTGTTTAACAAAGATACTTTGAATTGCTATAAAAAAACAAGTCTCTGGTTAAAAAAAGTTTGGTTCCTTTTTTATTCCATTAAAAATTTGAGTTCCTCACAAGTTATACTCGGAACAAATTCTATTATTTCATAATCTGCCAGTTCATTTTTCTTGAAAGGGTCTTTTTCAATAATTTTTTTCAGCTCCAACCCATTTCCAACATTGGACAGTATTATTCCGCCAGTCCTTGGGATTTTCCGACCAGAAGCTAGAAAATTTCCCAATGCGTATTGCTCATTCAGAAATTCAATATGCTCGTTTAAAAATTGATCCACTTTTTCCAGTTCAGTTTTGTAGGTGAGATTTATAATAAACATGTGTGTTTTTTAATTTGTTGATTTTTTTTCAGGATTACCATTAACAAAAGAGCTACAGTCTAAATGGCGGTGGATTTTTCTTTTGTTGAATCGAAGGTACACAAAAACCAAAAGAACAATGGTGGCTGCTTATTCAATATAGGAAGGTTGTCTTTTTTCTATAAAACATGTAAGATTACATGAGTTAGCACTTAATCTAACCAGACCTATTTGTTGGGCTGGTTACTTATAGCCGTTGTTACCTTCTGGCTTTCAATTCAGTTTTTTTAATTCGTTATCAATTTTTATGTTCAACATATTCAATTGACTATCGTATTTATCTGTCTCTTCAGATACTGCTTTTCTGATTAATAAAAATGCTTCAAGCCTAAATTCTGAATATTTTAATAGAGCCTTATTTTGGTCAAGCAAGTCAGATGATAAGCCATCTAAACTATTTAATTCATTAATTAGTTGAATGTTACTTTTCCATTTGGGTATAACCTTATTATCTAATTCAGATAGCAAGGTAGAATTACTTTTAGAATCAATATTGTCGTAAAAAGTCAATGATTCATTTTCGTTTTTTGAGAATTCAGCAATTTTTGTGTCATAAATTTCATAAGCAGGATTGCTTGATTCAATGTAAGCATAACCAAATATTCCTATTCCGATTATTAGTAGTGAAATCAGTCCAATTCCGGCAGCTTTCCATCCAGAAAAGAATGAATTTCCATTTTCTTTATGAGCTTTCAAGGTTTCGCCTTGTTTCCATTCTACAATTCCCCAAATAATACCAGTATAAATGAGCGGGATTATTTGTCTTGGAATTTTATCAGCAATTTTTTCGGGAAGCATGAATATTCCTCCGAAAAGGACAATTGTAGCTAAGATTCCAATTATTAAAGATTTACGTCCCTCATCGGGTTTATCTAAAGCCTTAAAATTTTCACTAATCAAATATCCAGCCGCTAAAGGTCCACCTAAAAATGTTGCTCCGCTTATAGCATTAGAGGAATATAGCTTAATGTCTTTTGTAATATTATCTATTTGGGTTTCTATTTCAGTCATATTTTTCAGCTTGTGGGTAACGGTCTCGTGTATGGTGTCGTAGCTATCCCGAAGGGTAGCTATGCACCATACACATTGTTGTGCACTGTTTTTATATTTAAAATCAAATTCAAAAGTTCTTTTTTAATAATTTTCCAAGGCACATCTAGGTCAATTGTTTTCACAATTATCAAATGATTACCATGTTTATATTCTTCATGTAATTCCTTATCTACAAGTGGATATATTAAAACACCTATACAATTCTCTCCATTTCGTTTATGTCGTTGGTTCACTAAATAACTAAAAAGTTGATATAAGTTTGCTGAGTGAAATGATTCACTTTCAAAATGAGTTACCAAAGTTTTAGAATAATATTTTGCATCTATTATTATTTTTTGATTTTGGCTAGTGTGAATTGAAATGTCAGTAAACATCTTAGGTAAAAAAGATTCATTTGAGTTGTTTATGGGTAGCATATCCCATTTTATAGTTTCTCTCATTACTTCGCAAGAAAACAACTCTTCTGAATAAAAATTAAATAGAAAAGATTCAAATAATCTAGCCATTTTCTTATCATCTCTTGTAAAATCTTTGAAAACAAATTCACCATTTGATTCATCTATAGTAGATTCTTCAAAAATGTATTTGCAAATTTTAATCAATAAATCATAGTGCTGATAATTAGCAAGCGTATAGGGACTACTTAGTTTATTGTCAAAATCTATAAGATACTCCTTTAAGTATAGATTGGGAGTTTTACCGTATTCTTTTTTGAATTCTTGAATTAATGGTTTAACAGTTGTACTATAATTTGAATGAGAAAAAGTTCCATTTTCAAGACCTTCGCTTATTAGTTGATTGAGTTTAATAATTTCAATAATTGCTTTTTTACTCATTTTTAGTTTTTAATTGTGTACAACTCATAAATAAGTAGGTAGTATACAAAATGCCCGTACGGGCAAAAGATATATCCATTCCAATCCTAATTGTTTTTGACATACCAATAGCACAAAATTAGTTTAGGCCATTGGGTCCATAAAAACTAGATTCGTAAGTAATTTTGGGGAGAACAGTGAAATTATCATTTTTAACACAAAACCCATTACAGAAAAACCTTAGTTTTTCTGGGGGTTTTGTTCTATGCCGTTTTTTTTACAGTTTAGTTAAAGAAGCACCAACTGCTAGGGATACACCAAAAATCCTTTGGGGTATAAAACGCCTAAGGCTTACCTTTGTAGTGATAAAACTTAGAAAATGAGCTTTAGAATAGAGAAAGATACCATGGGCGAGGTACAAGTACCTTCAGATAAATATTGGGGCGCACAGACCGAGCGATCCCGTAACAATTTTAAAATTGGCGCTCCCGCTTCCATGCCTTTAGATGTGGTTTACGGTTTTGCCTACTTAAAAAAGGCCGCGGCATACACCAATCACGAGCTTGGGGTGCTTGCCGTGGAAAAACGAGATTTGATTGCACAGGTCTGCGATGAAATTTTGGAAGGGAAGCACGATGACCAGTTTCCATTGGTGATATGGCAAACCGGTTCCGGTACGCAGAGCAATATGAACGTAAATGAGGTCGTTGCCAATCGTGCACATGAGATTGCCGGTAAGAAAATAGGTGAGGGTGAAAAGACCATTCAACCCAATGATGATGTTAATAAAAGCCAATCTTCCAATGATACCTTCCCAACGGGAATGCACATTGCTGCATATAAAAAGATAGTAGAAGTTACTATACCTGGTGTTGAACAACTACGAAATACACTGTATAAAAAGTCGCAAGAGTTTAAAGATGTGGTTAAGATTGGACGTACCCATTTAATGGATGCCACTCCGCTAACCTTGGGCCAAGAATTCTCAGGCTATGTATCGCAATTGGACCATGGATTAAAAGCTTTAAAAAACACCTTGGAACACCTTAGCGAATTGGCTTTGGGTGGAACGGCTGTTGGAACAGGTTTAAACACACCCAAGGGGTATGATGTGCTGGTGGCAAAATACATTGCCGAGTTTACCAACCAACCTTTTATAACTGCTCATAACAAATTTGAAGCCCTTGCCGCTCATGATGCTATAGTTGAAAGTCATGGTGCGCTAAAACAATTGGCGGTTTCACTGAACAAAATTGCCAATGATATCCGTATGATGGCCTCTGGACCTCGTTCAGGAATCGGAGAAATCATAATCCCTGCCAATGAACCGGGCAGTTCCATTATGCCCGGTAAAGTAAATCCAACACAGTGTGAGGCCATGACCATGGTCTGTGCCCAAGTTATAGGGAATGATGTTGCTATTGCAGTTGGTGGTACCCAAGGGCATTATGAGCTTAATGTTTTTAAACCGATGATGGCTTCCAATATTTTACAATCTGCCCAACTTATAGGCGATGCCTGTGTTAGCTTTGATGTGAATTGTGCCAGTGGTATTGAACCTAATCATGAAGTGATTAAAACACTTTTAAACAATTCCTTGATGTTAGTTACTGCCTTAAACACCAAAATTGGATATTACAAAGCTGCCGAGATTGCCAATACAGCACACAAAAATGGAACAACATTACGCGAAGAAGCGGTAAACCTAGGTTACGTTACTCCAGAAGAATATGATGAATGGGTAAAACCAGAAGATATGGTTGGTAGTTTGAAATAGAAACCTCCCAAAATGAATAAAAAAAGCCCGATTCATAACGAACCGGGCTTTTTTATAAAATACGGATAGTGTGTATTATTTTAATGCGAACTTAGAAGTTCCCAATAATTTTAGACCGTTGTCATATACATTTACCATGTAGTTTCCTTTTTGGAAATCTGAAGCAGGCTTGTTGATGTAATCACAAACATCTAAAGAACTGTTTTCGTAGTAGAAGTTAGTTCCTTTGCTGTAAGTAATAGAAGCACCTTCTTCGCTAGACTTAGAAAAGCTATCTCCCAATACGTTACCTTGTGGGTCAAGAACTTCAATAAAGAATTCTCTATCTCCAGCCTCAGCAATTACGTTATCGGCAATTGTAAAACATACTTTGAATTTGTCAGTAGATTTAGCTCTTGAAGTAGAAACCAATTTTCCACTGTTTCTCTCTCTTACTGCATCAACAGTAAAAGTAGAAAGGCTTAATGCAGAACCTCTTTCAACAGCATCTGCCAATTGAGTGTTTTGTACAACCAAAGAATCGTTAAATACAGTTTGCTTTTCAAGTTCAACAAAAGTGCTGTCTCTTTGCATAGCCAATAATGTGTTTGAGCTAGTTAAAGAATCAACTTGCTTTAACAACGATTCTCTCTCCTTTTTAAGAACACTAACTTGTCTTCTGTATCTAGAAAGTGAAGCAATATCAGCTTTCATACCTTGGACAGAATCAATGTATTTTGCAATATTATCTCTAGCAGCAACCAATTCTTCATTAGTAGCGTTACTTTCTAAAATGGCTTTGTCATATTCTGACTTCAAGCTATTCAAATCTTCAACAACCAACTCCTTTTCTTGAGTAAGTGCGGTAGTGGTCTTTTTCTTATCTTGGTAAAGGCTTACTGTATAAATGATAGTTCCTAAAAGAACCACACCTAGTAAACCAGCTATTACCTTTAATCCGTTGTTACTTTTTGTTTCAGTCATAACTTTTAAATTAATTGATCTTGCGTTTAAAGTGTATTAAATCAATTGTGTTCTGTTTATATACGCTAGAGTTTTTATTTTGGATTATTAAGGATTAAATAATGTTAAAAAAATAACCATCAGTATATTGAAAGTATTAATTTTAAAGGGCTAACAAACTTATCCGTTATGAAAAAAAAATATTTTTTAATTGCTTTTAATCTCCTCTTAGTGCTTGGATGCAAGGAAATTAAGGCTCAAAAAGACCAAGTTACCCCTAAAGAAGATGCAATTAGTACCTTAAAAATCATTCCAATAGAACATGCCACTGCCGTTTTAGAATGGAAAGGGATTACCATATATATTGATCCAGTAGGTGGAAAAAAGGTTTTTGAGAATCAAAAACAACCCGATTTAATATTAATCACGGACATTCATGGTGATCATTTTAGTTTGGAAACACTACAAGAACTGAACACTTCAAAAGCTAAGATTATGGTTCCACAAGCAGTTGCGGATAAGATACCTGAAGAATTTACTCCTCAAATTGATGTTTTAAATAATGGAGATTCCAAAGAACGTTACGGAATAACGGTCGAAGCTATCCCCATGTACAATCTAAGAACAGAAGCTTTAAAGTTTCACACCAAAGGACGAGGAAATGGATATGTACTGAATGTGGGTGGGCAACGTATCTATTTTTCCGGAGATACAGAGGATATTCCCGAAATGAGAGCATTGCAAAATATTGATAAAGCCTTTATCTGCATGAATCTCCCATATACCATGACAGTGGCTAGTGCTGCCGATGCTGTTCTCGAATTTAAGCCGAAAGAAGTATACCCATATCATTATAGAGGACGCCCAAATGTGAGCGATGTAATAAAGTTCAAGGAAATTGTAACCAAAGGAGATTCTGCCATAAAGGTGGTACAATTGGATTGGTATCCCAATGATGATTTTTAATATAATGAAATATTGATGGATTATTGTCGTTTATGATAGTGAATCAACCCAAATCAATACTAAACCATGGCTCCCAAATCCTATGTTTTGTTTGCATTTGCATTTATTTTTGCTGTAAACACTAGTTTTTCCAATCAATGTGACAATTTTTATGCAAAAGTCACCTATGGCCTTAGCCATTCCAAAAAAGCCTTGACTGCGACCAATTTTGAGCATCAGATGTATTATGCTGAAAGAGCTATGATCGCTCTGGAAAAATCAAAATCTTTCATGGAGGAATGCAGTTGTGCCAAATCTGAGGACAAAACCTTAGACGCCATTGAAAGTTTAAACAAAGCCACATCACCAGTGGACTGGGATGCTGGACGTTATTTCTCTAAAAAATCCATTGCCATCATCAATGAGTTAATCACTATTCTCGACGAATGTACTTTAGGCATAACCGCTGTAGTTGAGGACAGTGCAGATAGTTCTCTTGAACATGAGGCATATTCAGATGCGAAAGAAAGTGAGCAAACTTCCATGGAAATGGAAATGATAACCGTTTTTGATAAGCACGCTAAAGATAAGTTGACATCAACGGAAAAGGCAATTCAGCAAATGATTTTGCTATCAAAATCCTTTGACCATGATTCATCGGAAAATCAAAATGACCCTAATAGTTTAGCATTCCATCAAAAAGCTTACTTACAAAACGCTAAGAAGCTGCTTGAAGAAGGGTTAAAAGCATTTGAAAAAGAAAACTAAATTCTATTTAACGAATAAGTTTTTTGTACTTAATACGCTTGGGCATGATATCTGTTCCCAAGCGTTTCTTTTTGTTTTCTTCATAATCTGAGAAAGAACCTTCAAAGAAGTATACTTGAGAATCACCTTCAAATGCTAAAATATGAGTACATATTCTATCTAGAAACCACCTATCGTGAGAGATAATAACAGCACAACCAGCAAAATTTTCCAATCCTTCTTCTAAAGCTCGTAACGTATTAACATCCAAATCGTTGGTAGGCTCATCCAACAGCAATACATTTCCTTCTTCCTTTAGAGTCATAGCTAAATGCAGTCTATTCCGTTCACCCCCAGAAAGCATGTTTACTTTTTTGTTCTGCTCACTTCCCGAAAAATTAAAGCGACTTAAGTATGCCCTTGAGTTTACCTGCTTCCCTCCCATCATAACTAATTCCTGGCCATCGCTAAAGTTCTCCCAAATTGTCTTATTTGGATCTATATTGGAATGGCTTTGATCTACATATGCCAGTTTGGCCGTGTCACCTACAACAAATTCGCCCTTATCAGGAGTTTCCTCTCCCATTATCATTCTAAATATGGTGGTTTTACCAGCACCATTGGGCCCAATAATTCCAACAATACCAGCCTGCGGAAGATTAAAGCTTAAATCTTCATAAAGTAATTTATCCCCATAGGCTTTACTTACCCCTTTGGATTCAATTACGTTCGTACCCAACCTTGGTCCATTTGGAATATAGATTTCCAATTTTTCTTCTAACTGCTTTTGATCCTGGCTTAAAAGCTTGTCATAATTCTTTAAACGTGCTTTCTGTTTGGTTTGTCTTCCTTTGGCTCCTTGTCTAACCCATTCTAGCTCACGTTCCAAAGTTTTCTGACGTTTTGAGGCTTGTTTACTTTCTTGAGCAAGTCGTTTGGACTTTTGATCCAACCAGCTTGAGTAATTCCCTTTCCAAGGAATACCTTCTCCCCTATCCAGTTCCAAAATCCATCCCGCTACATTGTCCAGAAAATAACGGTCGTGCGTTACCGCAATTACGGTGCCTTTATATTGTGCCAAATGATGCTCTAACCAATGTACAGATTCCGCATCCAAATGGTTGGTAGGTTCATCCAAAAGCAAGACATCTGGTTCTTTCAACAATAACCTACAAAGTGCCACCCTTCTCTTTTCACCTCCGGACAACACTCCAATCTTCTTGTCAGAATCTGGTGTACGTAGCGCATCCATGGCTATTTCAAGCTTAGTATCCAATTCCCATGCATTGGATGCATCAATCTTATCTTGAAGTATTGCTTGCTTATCCATCAACTTCTGCATTTTATCTGCATCCTCATATACTTCGGGCAAACCGAACATATCGTTGATTTTATTGTACTCATCAAGAATAGCGACTGTTTCTCCAACGCCTTCCTTAACCACTTCCAATACGGTTTTTTCATCATCCAGTTGCGGCTCTTGCTCTAAATAACCAACAGAGTAGCCAGGAGAGAAAACCACATCGCCTTGATAATTTTTGTCTATCCCCGCTATAATCTTTAGCAGCGTAGATTTACCAGAACCGTTGAGACCCAAAATCCCAATTTTGGCTCCATAAAAAAAACTTAAATAAATATTCTTTAATACTGGGGTGTTAGCTGTTTTAAACGTCTTTGTAACACCGGACATTGAAAAAATGACCTTTTTATCGTCTGACATCAAGTAATTTTTAAGTTAAGAAAAAGGGAAGCTATACTCTACCTTTAAGTGCATTAAAAACCCATGCAATTGCAAAGAAACCAACACCTACGGCAGCAAACCCATAGCCAGCAACTTCATCGTATTTAAAAGCGCCCAATGCTATCATTCCCATACCCACAAAAATCATTATCCATGTAGCCCAAGCGAGCACTGTATTTTTATTCATTCCCATATAGTTAGTTCAGTAGAAAATCAAATATCGTAAAAATTGATATAACCATAGTGGCTTAAACGTAGTTTATGTTTCAAATGGAAATTTCACTCCAGCTTTTTCACGTACTGTATCCAATAATTCAGCTAAATCCAAACTATTCTGATGTGTCCATAAGTCGCTCTGTAGTTTTTTGGCATTAAGGCATTTATGTACTTCTTCTATCTCATAAATAAATCCATTTCCTTGTCTTGGAATGTCAACTTTTTGGAGTTCTTCATTCTTCACCAAGGTATATCCATCAGCTTCATGCCATCTGGGGCTTAAGAACAGTTCTCCCTCACTGCCAGAAATTTCAGCTTTCATTTCTGATTTACTTGTTAAACCACTATACAATACTGCCTGTGCATTTTCATATTGAAAAATCATTGATGTCTGCAATTCGGTACCATTTGAATGAAAATTGGAAGAAGCAAAAATTTTCTGAGGTTTTCCTAAAATTAGATACGCTAAAAAAATGGGGTAAATTCCAATATCCAATATTGAACCTGAGGCTAAATTGGGATTTAACAACCTTGAATCCACGGCCCTATCCAAAGCATAAAAAGCAAAATCTGCATGTAAATAGGATACCTTTCCTATAGCACCTTCATCAACTAAACCTTTTACTTTTTTTATAGATGGGTTAAACCTAGACCACAATCCTTCCATTAGAAAAACCTTGTTTTGCTTTGCAACTTCAATAAGTTCTACAACTTCAGGTTTGTTGATGCCCAGTGGTTTCTCGCAAAGCACATGTTTGCCAGACTGCATGGCTCTAATTGCTAAATCTTTATGAAAGTTATGTGGTGTGGCAATATAAACAATGTCTGTCGTGTCAGATTCAAAGAGTTCTTCATAGCTACCAAATACATTTTCAATGGCATATTCATCAGCAAATTTTTGTGCCTTGTCTAAAGTTCTAGAGGCTACCGCAGAAATTTCAGCATCTTCAACAAGTTGCAAGCTCGAAGCAAATTTTTCGGCAATGTTTCCAGGGCCAATAATTCCCCATTTAATTTTACTTTTCATATGTAATCAAAAGTAATGATTATAACTCCTTATCTTTAACCAACAAGATGAAATTGGGTTAAAAATTATGGATATCAACTTCAATAAAAACGAAGATCACAATAAATTAAAACTCTCAGAGCTTAGAAAAAGGTTGACAGAAGTCAAGTTAGGCGGAGGTAAAAAACGTATAGAAAAACATCATGCCAAAGGCAAGATGACTGCTCGTGAGCGAATTGACTACCTTTTGGATAAAGATACCGATGCTATTGAAATTGGTGCTTTTGCAGGAGATGGCATGTATGAAGAACATGGTGGTTGTCCATCTGCAGGGGTAGTTGTAAAAATTGGATACATTCAAGGTAAGCAATGTATTGTTGTGGCCAATGATGCCACAGTTAAGGCTGGTGCTTGGTTTCCCATAACCGGAAAGAAAAATTTACGAGCCCAAGAGATTTCCATTGAAAACAAACTACCTATAATCTACTTAGTGGATAGTGCGGGTGTCTACCTCCCCATGCAGGATGAAATCTTTCCTGACAAAGAACATTTTGGTAGAATTTTTAGAAACAATGCCATAATGAGCAGTATGGGAATAACACAGATTTCTGCTGTAATGGGAAGTTGTGTTGCTGGTGGTGCGTACTTGCCCATTATGAGTGATGAAGCGCTTATTGTGGATAAGACAGGTAGTATCTTTTTAGCAGGTAGCTACTTGGTTAAAGCGGCTATTGGCGAAAGTATTGATAACGAAACCCTAGGTGGCGCCACTACCCATTCAGAGATTAGTGGGGTAATTGATTATAAAACCAAGGATGATAAGGATGCTTTAGATAAAATAAAAAATATCATTGGTAAGATTGGAGATTTTGATAAGGCCGGTTTCAACAGAATTGAAGCAAAAAGCCCTATTGAAAATCCAAAGGACATTTATGGCATTCTACCAGCATCAAGAGGGGATCAGTATGATATGTTGGAAATTATAAAAAGGCTTGTGGATAACTCTGAATTTGAACAATACAAAGAAGGTTTTGGAAAGACCATTCTAACGGGTTATGCTCGTATTAATGGCTGGGCAGTCGGTATTGTAGCCAATCAAAGAAAAGTGGTCAAAACCAAAAAGGGAGAAATGCAGTTTGGTGGGGTTATCTATTCAGATTCTGCAGATAAGGCCACTAGGTTTATTGCAAACTGCAATCAAAAGAAAATCCCCTTGGTTTTTTTACAGGATGTTACCGGTTTTATGGTAGGTAGCAAAAGTGAACATGGTGGTATTATAAAAGACGGTGCTAAAATGGTAAACGCTGTGAGCAATTCGGTGGTTCCTAAATTCACCATAGTTATTGGAAATAGTTATGGAGCAGGGAATTATGCCATGTGCGGAAAGGCCTATGACCCAAGATTAATTGTAGCCTGGCCTAGTGCAGAGCTTGCTGTTATGAGTGGAAATTCCGCTGCTAAGGTTCTATTACAAATTGAAAAAGCGTCGTTGGAGAAAAATGGAGAGACCCTAGATGCTGAAAAAGAGAAAGCGTTGTTCGATAAAATTAAGCAACGTTATGATAATCAGATTTCACCATACTATGCTGCTTCTCGCATCTGGACGGATGCCATTATAGATCCATTGGAAACAAGAAAATGGATTTCTATGGGTATTGAAGCAGCTAACCATTCACCCATTGAAAAGCCATTTAATATGGGCGTTTTACAAGTATAGCTATTGTACGGTGAATTTGGCCAATTGTTGTTCATCATCCGTATCCTGAAGACGAACTAGGTGTTCCTCACTAGTCTGGTTGGGCTTTCCAAAATTGTATTGTACAGTACATTTTAGAAAAGTTGGCGCTTTATTGCCACTGGTTCTATTGCCAAGGTAGGTAACGTTCAATATCCAATCTCCCTTTGTGTCTGCGCCTACAATTTCAAACTGTTCATTGGCAAAACCGTGCTGCAACTCATCCAAAATTCTCTTTTTGTCACTTGTATCTGTATGCTCCCAATTAAAAAAGCGTTTTTGGGGATTCACAAATTGAACTACAAATTCCGCATCAGGGTTGTTCCAATCTAGCATCAATCTCGCATTATAGGTGAGATTGTTCAAGTACTTCTGATTCACTTTTTTGATATCAAGGTTCTTTCGCTCCTTATTGATCAAATTTCTTATTTCTGTTCCAACTACCTTTTCCAAACTACCAAAGTTTAGTTTGGCATTAGCCTTTCCATTAGCAATGTTATTGAACATATCTAAGGCACTCTGGTAATTTCCTGAATTTTTATTGGCCATGGCCACATCAAAATAAGGCTGAATTTTATTTGGAAATGTCTCCAACATCTTATTTGCTGCCAATAGTGCCATTTTATGGTTCCGGCTTTCTTCGGATTTCAAGAACATTCCTCTTAGTTCTTCATAACTGGTATCTTTTTTTTCTAGGACATTGGATAAAATTCGTTCTGCAACTTCTCGGTTTGAAGCATAGAAGAATCCGTAAACATCCAGTAAATATTCCGAAGTATTCCAATACTTGTTTCTTTGGTCAAGATAGATATCGTAAGCTTCTTGAAGATTTTTTCCTTTTTTCAACTCTTTTAAATATGGCGTAACCAAAGTCTTACTGTTTACTTTAATCTTGCCGTCATATACGTTATTCGTTAAACGAGCTAAGTCCTTTTTTTGCTTTCTTGGACCATCAAACGTGGCGGTTTTTGTAGTAATCAGAAGAACCCCGTTGGCTCCTTCACTACCATATCTGTTTGTGGCGGAAAGTCCCTTTAATACCGTAATACTTGCTATGTTCTGAGGGTCAATAAAACTGGTATCCGCAATCTCTCCAGTGGCCGAATTTGATCTTTCCATAGGAACGCCATCAACAACGATCAAGCCATAGTTATTTCCAAGAATAGAATTGCTAGGACGCATTTTTACTTCACTTAAATCTTCATTCTGTCCTAAACTAACACCAGAAAATTTTCCTTGCACAGCATTATTGACCGTAGTGGAAACCGGAGCAATTTCCTCATCTGATATGGATTGCACTGCATAGCCTATTTTGTCTTTATTTTCTTTACCATATGCCGTGGTAATTTCCTCTTCTTGCACTGGTACTTTCTCAGTTACAATAACTTCATCCAATTGTATTCCACTTTCTTCAAATGAAAAATTAAGTGCAAAATTATTATCTAATGGATGCTCGGTCACTTTGTTTCCGTACGACACCACTAAAGTATCGCCTACTGCTCCTTTTATTTTAAAATTACCTTGGATATCAGATGAAACCTGTTCTGCAGGAAAACTTTTAATATAAATTTTAGCGGAAGCCAAGCCTTGGGTTCCATTGTATATTTTTCCTGAATATTCTTTTTGATTTTGCTTAGAAGTCTTTGCGTTTGATTTATCCAACAGGTCTACCAAGTTTCCATTATTAACAATGGACAAAAGGTTTAAACTAGCCCTATCAAAATCTTGATTGCTATTTATGATGTACAATTCTCCCTCAAAACTTGGTGAAGAGCTACTTGTATTCTGCTTTCCATCTGTAAACAAAAGAACCTCTCCCTTATCTGCATAAGCACCCAACTCCTCATAAGAAGTAGCTCCGTCATACTTAATGGTATTTAGATTTTCTTTTATCCCAGACCAATTACCCGAGGCAACTGTAAAGTCATTTTTGGAAATAACCTGATTGCTAAATGTAAGTAGGGTCACATCAGCATTTTGAATTGTTTTAAAATAGGCATCCAAAAAGTAATATTCCTTGTCAATATCTCTGTTTTTCATGGATAGAGATACATCCCAACATATTGTAACATTTTTATTTTCTTGAGTAAAACCAACTACACAAATACCAAAGGCCAGTAGGAAGAATTGTAATTTTAGTTGCTTCATTTTCAATTTAAGGATATTGATGCTCCTTTATTTATACGGAATAGCGCTTGGTTTACATTTTTTGTTCCCAGTTTAAATACCTTCACTTCTTTTCGTTGTAGTTTTGAACCATAATTATGATACACTATAGCTTTTAAATAGGTTGGCGTTAAGCTTTTATTTCCCAAATACTTTACGTTGACCTTCCAGTTTCCCGATAAAGAATTATCTATCAAATATTCCGCACAAGAATACCCAAAATCTTTTTCTTGACCAATGGTTTTGGCATTTTCTTGAAGGCTATGTTTCCATGTATAATATTGATTATCTGGATTTACAAATTGAAGTTCAAACTCAGCCTCGCTATCATTCCACTCCAGCATCAAACGGGTATTGTCAAAATCTTCATCATCCATTTCCATTTTCATATTGGTAGGACTCTTGATCATATCTGTCTTTTCCAATGTAAGAAGATTATTGAATTCGCGGTTGATAATTCTTGAAAAACTACTGGTATCTGTTTCCATTAAACCTTCATCCAATAAATGAAAATAGCGCGCATAAAGCACTGCTGCTCTTTTTGCGTTGTTAAGATTCCTGTTGCTTTTTGCAAGATCTAAATATGATTGTCTATACTGAGGGCGCAGAATAAATGCATTTCTAAAGGCTTCATGAGCCAAGTCATATCTCTTTTGTGATTCATATATATAAGCCAGTGCTTTTAAAAGCACTGCATTGTCTTGGAACAAGACATACCCATTTTTGATTATCGTATCAGCATAGTCTTTTTGGTTCCACTTCTCATAAAAATATTGATAGGAATCCAATACAAAATATGGAGAACTGGAATATTTTTTTGAATGCTCCTCAAATGAGGCTTTTGCCGCTTCAAAAGTACTGGAGCCTTGCAGTTCTTTTAAATAAGTAGGCGCATTATTCATTACTTTTTCCTTCGTAAGCGCAGTGCCATCATATGTATTGTTGCGAAGCCTCATTCTATCAAGATATAGGCCGTTTTTATCCTTCGGAATCGTTGTGCCTGTTTTGGTGTTAATCACCACCACTCCTCCTTTGGCCAAATTTCCGTATCGTACGGTTCCAACGGCGGATGGTATAATAGCAATACGATCAATATTCTGAACATCAATAAAATCTGGAAAATCTGTAAACACCTGACCATCTATATCGAAAACCGCAGGCCAACCACTTCGTAAGAAAACTGCTCTAGCACCTCCAACCGTATTTCCTCCACCAAAACCCATTCCCGTAGATACTCTTACACCCGCAAATCTTCCTCTAAGCACATTCTCAAAATTATATTCCCCAGGTAAAAAGTCTTCAGCGTCCATCATTCTCAGGGAATAAGAGGTCTTTTCCTTGTTTAAATACCCAAAGGCTGTTTTGATGATATTTGGATTGTGATGATAATCCATTTCTAATTCTTTTTGACTGTTACGTCTATTTCTTGTGACCGTTACATTTTCTAATTTCTCCACTCTGGGAAACATCACTACATTCAAAGTTTTTGTTACATCTTCTACACGTATCTGTAATGATTCCATTCCTTCGGCATTGTAAAATAACATGTCGCCGGTACTGGCTACAATCTTATAGCTACCATCCGCATTAGAATTGGATGCAACACCTTGGTTCACTACTTGAATTTGAACATTTGGCATAGGACTTCCACCATTTGTAACCTTCCCGCTTATTAAACGTTCTGTTGCAAAACCAGAGAAAATCATAAAAAAGGACGCGATAAAAGTGAAGTGTTTTTTCATAGCTTTAAGTTTAGTTATCATATCAATTAACTGATATAGTGACAATTACTTCCTTAAATTACTAAAAGAAAAATATAAAGACGATTTTAGTTTCCTAAATATTCCTTAATTCTAGAAATAAGTAATTGTTCCTTTTTCTATTTTAATTCAAAGAAATGGACAACCCGTTATTGATTTGAAACAGCGCTTGATTAACATTTTTGGTTTCTAATTTAAAGACTTTTGTTTCCTTGCGTTGCTCAGTAGAGCCAAAATTGTAGTAGACTGTGGCTTTTAAAAAGGTGGGAGTTAGACTCTTGTTCCCCAAATACTTCACATTTACATTCCATTTTCCTTTTTCAGGTTCATAGATTAAATATTCTTGGCATGAAAAGCCCTGGCCTTTTTCATCCTGTATCCTTTCAGGATTGTCCAACATGGTATGGTTCCACGTAAAATATTGTCTCTCTGGATTTACAAATTGTAGTTCGAATTCGGCTTCACCATTGTTCCATTCAAAAACCAAACGTGTACCTTTAAATTCTTCTTCCGTTTTTAAAAATGTTTTGCTACTTAAAATTGTACTATGGTGTACAAGGAGGTTGTTAAACTCTTTTTTTAGTATTGGTGAGAACGACTCAGAGCTCTTGAAAAATGATTTGTCAACTAAATAATTATATCGAGCATAAAGCCTGGCTGCGTTATCCATATCATTTAAATCGCGATAGTTATTGGCTAAATCCATATAAGACTGCGCATAATGCGGTCTTAGAATGAACACTTTTTTATAAATTTCAGCGGCCCATTTAAAATCACCAATTTCATCCAGTTTATATGCAAATGCTTTAAGTATGGTTGGGTCTGTTGCAAATTCTTCTGCAATTTTTTCCACTATTTCCTTTCGGATGTCCTTGTCATCAAATTCATTTTTAAAAAATGAAAAAGCATCCAGATAAAAGTAAGGTGAATTGGAAAGTTGTTTTTCCTGTTCTTCAAATATGTTCTTTGCCTCTTCTTTGTTACTGGCCAATAATAATTCATTGAGATATTTTGATTTGGATAGTTGCCCATTCTTGACTGTACTCCCCTCTTTAAAAAAATTATCCCGTAGCCTTGCTTGATCATAGGGTTTGTCTGTTCCAGGCTCTCGCCTGCCAAAATTTGCAACCTTTGTATTTATAACAACCAACCCACCTGCTGCAATACTTCCATATCTTGTAAGGCCAATAGGCGTATTTATTACTGCAATACGTTCCATGCTTTCCAACGGAATGTAGATTGGAGCATCCGCTGTAACTAAACCATCAACTTCAAAAGCAGCCGGTCTTCCATTTTCCATTGAATTAAATTTTCTTGGCAAAAAAACCTTAGGTCGGGTTGGATCAGACCTATCTACTTTTATGCCTGGCACTCTATTTTCAAGTGCAGTAACAAAATCAATTGCAGCAGGATTTAAGTCGTCCGTATCAATAATTCTTAATGAAAACCCTATTCGTTCTTTATCCAGTATGCCAAATCCCGTCTTAATCAGGTTTTTGTTTTCGTTATATTCATTAAGCAGGTCTTTTTGGCTCTTACGCTTTCTTTTTGTTACGGTTACACCCTCCAGTTCTTCCACCTTATCATACAATACAATATTTAAAAACTCCGTAACATCTTCAATGATAATTTCTACAGGTAGCTTTCCCACATAACTATATACCAAGGTTTGCCCTTCGTTCGCAAATATGCTGTATTTACCCAGCTTATCTGTTTTTATTCCCACGTCCGTTCCTTTTACCAGGATATTTACATTTTGCAAAGGTCCAAATCCATCTGTAACAATTCCACGGATTTTTTTAATCTCTTCTTGTGAAAAAATAATTGAGGTGAGCGATAAAAAAAATAGGAATACTATTTTACGCATAGCAGCGAGATTTAATTCAACTTTAAAAGTTAAGGAATAAACCCTATATACTAACAATGATGCCGAGAAAACATAAGAATTTAATGTCCTAAATGTAGTTTTACTCTTGGAATAAGTAACAACTCCGTTTGCCTTCCATTTACATACCTAAAGCCATCTTCCCCATAAAATCCCGCTTCTTCCAGCATAATGCGGATATCCCTTTTCCATTCTGGAATATTGACCGTAGCATTTAATTCAATAGCATACACGGTATTTGGATTTAACGGATAGTTCTCTCCATCATCCTTCATTACCCCTCCTTGAGAGTCCCACATGCCTATGGTAGTGCCGGCAGAGTGCCCATAGGTTCCCAAAGGGTGCGTATAGATTGCTGGTCGTAAACCAACATCTTTGGCATCTTGCAGCGCTTTGGCCAGGATTTCATTTCCAGTCCTTCCTTTTATCATATTTGTTGTCAAGAAATCTTGAACGCGGTTGCCATCTTTTAGAGCGTTCACCAAGAATGCTGGTGCTTCTTTTTCGTTGGGTTTTAAAACATAGGCCAGTTCTTGGCAATCAGTGTTCAGCCTTAAATAGGTGATTCCAAAATCACAATGCAACAAATCACCTGGCTGAATAATTAAATCATCCGGTCTACCAGAAAATGAATACAGATGGCCCACAAGTTCTTCACTGGTGCGTTGCACATCTACTGTGGGGTGAAACCATGTCTCCAACCCCAGATCCGTAACTTTTTGACGCATCCACCACTCTACTTCTGTTGTTGTGGTCACTCCTGCTGTTATTATTCTTTCTGAAAAAGCTTCAGCAATAATATCATGGGTAATATCTACCAATTGGTCATATAGCACCATTTCTTGCTGTGTTCTGGTTTCAATCCATCTTACCGCCAACTGTTCTGCAGAAACTACTTTGGATTGGTACTTTTTTGGAAGGTTGGCCATGAATTCATCATAATCCGTTTTATCCAGTCCATCCGCAATGTTATGATCTTTAGAAAAATTGAGCCCAATCTTTTTAGGATTCCGTTCGTCAATCAGTTGCATGAGTCTTTTCCATTGGTTGGGTTCTTTTTCCTTGTCCCAAGCTGGCACTATACTTTTTCCAACATTGTATCTAGCTACTGCCAATTTATCTATGGTCCCCTTTGCAGTATCCCTGTAAAACAAAAGAATTGTTCTCCTTCTTGCATTTAACCAGGTTGCGGGAAGCATTGTTTTTATAACCGGATCCTCATTGTATTCTCTAGAAATCACTACCCACATATCAATTTCCGTATCGTCCATTAATTTGGAAAGCAAGGTGTTAAAACGCTCTTCTAAAATTTCATCCACTACTCTAGCTCGCTCAGATTCTGGAAGAATTTGTTGTGAATGAGTAAAAACAGAAAATAGAACAAGGAAGGAAAGGGTAATTTTTTTCATGAAAGTTAATTTATCGTCTGAATTTACAAAACTTAACCAATCTGAAGTAAAGTTTTTTTACGATCTATCTTTCCGCTTTCCGTTTCGATAAAGGATGTTACTAGATGAATTTCCTTTGGAATCTCATATTTATCAAGCTCCTTCAACGTTTTTATTTTTTGAAGCAGTTCCGTTTTTGATACCTGTTCATCTTCAACAAGTAAAACCAATTTTTGCCCCAGGATTTCATCTGGTATTCCAATGACAAAAAAACGAGAATATATTATCGAACCTAGTTTTGCCTCAATCTGTTCTGGAACCAGCTTTACACCACCAGAATTAATAATTGAATCATACCTTCCAAGCCATTTAAACTGGTTATCCCCGTTTAATTCAACAATATCATTGGTAGCAACATCTTCATCAGAAATATGTGGTGCCGAAATAACTAAGCAATCTCTGTGATCGGTTGAAACTGTTATCTCTGGTAATGTTGTAAAATAAGTCTCGACTGCGCTCGACTTGACACTATTTTTGTGGATTCTCTTTACAGCAATATGGGTAATAGTCTCTGTCATTCCATAGGTTTCAAAAACTCGACTAGAAACCTTTTCCAATTTCTTTTTTAAACTTTTGGTGATTGGAGCGCCCCCAATGATCAGTGTTCCCATTTGTGCAAGTTGTTTCAGAGAATTTTCTACCTGTAGAGGTACCATTGCAGCAAAATCATACGTTTTTTTACTATTTGCCAATGGAGTTGATGAAGTTGTTACATAGTCCAGTGCCAATCCTAAAACCATAGCTCTGACCAACATCATTTTGCCTGCAATTCCAGAGCATGAAAGACATAACAGCGCTGTATTTCCTGCATAAAGATTAAAATGCTTACCAGTAGCAATAGCCGAATTGACCATATGTTCCTTTTTCAGTGTGATTTTTTTAGGTTTTCCTGTAGAT
The DNA here is from genome assembly GCF_021390195.1 of Flagellimonas sp. CMM7. Classification (NCBI taxonomy): domain Bacteria; kingdom Pseudomonadati; phylum Bacteroidota; class Flavobacteriia; order Flavobacteriales; family Flavobacteriaceae; genus Flagellimonas; species Flagellimonas sp. CMM7. The sequence goes on from NZ_CP090003.1 coordinate 4,239,473, forward strand.
CCTGAAGTAAAAACTTCTACCGTAGGTTTATCGTTGACCCAATCCAACAAAAAGTTTCCGATGGATTTTTCATACGGCTCGCCTTCCTTCACCAAACTGTATGCTATCTCAGATAGCTCATCAAACTCATAATGAACCCCGTTTAACCTAAATGCGGGCTGTATGTTATGCCAAGAGGGATTCACTGTCATTCTTTGCCACAAATTCTTCCTTGGTTAAAACAGTTCCAAACAATTTATCCTTCCAATTGGTCCACTTGTATTTTTTTGCAAAAAAGAACAGTAAAATGGGGAAAAACACAAATACTGGAATCAAGGCATCCCAACCTAAAATAGGTTCAGAAATATCTCGGTATATAGAATCTGTCTGGAAAGCCGTCCAATCTGCTGTAACCAAAAGCGCTGTGATCAAATTGTTGGCGGCATGAAAACCAAGTGCCAATTCCAGTCCTTCATCCATTAAGGTCAATATGCCCAGAAAAAAACCGGTTCCGATGTAATAAACCATAATACCATATCCCAATTTTTCTACTTCGGGATTTGCTATGTGCATCAACCCAAAAAGAACAGAGGTCACTACAAGTGGTACCCAGCGGTTTTTTACCAAAAGACCCAATCCCTGCATCATATGTCCTCTAAACAGGTATTCTTCAAAACTGGTCTGCAAAGGAATCAGAAGAATGGCAATAATGGCCAAGGGTATAAACTTGGACATATTAAAATTGAGCACATAACTATCTGGAGAAAAGTATATATCTATCAAGGTCAGCAAAATTGTTAACCCTCCCCACAATCCGAAGGCAAAAAAGATTCGTTTCCAATCTATTTTTTTTCTTGACGTGGTCAATGATGTTATAGACTGTTGGTGAACCAAGAAGGTCCATCCGAGCACAACAATAAGGCCAACAGCCAAAGGAAGTAAAAGGAAAATCAAAACTAAATTAGAGCCAAATTGTTCTATCATTTGTTGCAAGGCATCCTCCACACTGACGGGAGAGGTTACCGTTGCAACATAATTGAGTCCCATAAAGCCAATAAAGCATACGGGTATGATAAAGTATTTCCATAACCCAATATTGCCTTTATACCCTTGTTCTATATACATAAATGTTCTATTAAATTAGTCTTCCAATGTTTATTGTTTCTGTAGATTAGTTTGCCATTGGCAACCTCCAATGGGCTATCCAAATTATTGATAAACAAACTACCTGTACCCAAACCTTGCGGCATGTGAGTTTTTAAAGAATATGTCCATTGTGCAATGGCATTGAGCCCTATATTGCTTTCCAATGCACTGGTTACCCACCATCCAATACCAAATTTTTTGGCCAAATCTATCCATTCGTTACAACCAGCATAGCCGCCAACCAAACTAGGTTTTAAAATAATGTATTGTGGCTGAATGGTTTGTAGCAATCTTTCTTTTTCTGTTACAGTAAAGATGCCAATTAATTCCTCATCTAGAGCTATGGGCAAAGGAGTCTCTTTACAAAGTGCTGCCATTGCCTGCCAGTTGTTAGGTCTAATGGGCTGTTCAATAGAGTGAATATGGTATTCTGACAGTTGTTTTAGCTTGTCCAATGCATTCTCTTTGGAAAAAGCACCATTGGCATCAACACGAAGTTCAATCTCTTCTGGAGTGAAAATTTTTCTGATGGATTTTAAAATGGAACGTTCTTTTTGAAAATCTATGGCTCCAATCTTCATTTTAATGCAACCAAAGCCGTCATGTAACTTTTGTTCTAATTGAGAGAGCATAAAGGATTCGTCTCCCATCCAGATTAAACCGTTGATGGCGATCGGGGATTCGTTTTTGGTGAATTCTGAAGGGAACAGCTCAAAAGCATTATCTGAATTGAAGGATAAAAAGGCTTGCTCCAAACCAAATTGGATGGATGGGAATTCTATGAGTCTTTCCAACAATCTCTCTTTACCCAAGTGAATGTTATCGCAAACCCAGGAAAGTTTGGATTCATAACCCGGAACATCATCGATGCTCAATCCTCTTAAAATACCGCATTCGCCAATTCCATACCGTTCACCATCTTTCAAAACAAGAAACCATGTTTCTTTTTCTGTCATTACACCACGGGAGGTTCCGCTGGGGGTCTTAAATTTAAGAATGTACTTTTTATAGGTAGCTTTCATCCAGTGGTTTCAAATTTAGTTTTTTTTTGAATCTAAAGGATAGAAGATGATAAGCTTTACACTGCAAAGGAGTTAACAAGGGAAAAGGAAGTAATAAAGCTTGGGTAATATGATCAATTAAAATTAAACCAAAAACGAACTCCTTCGCTTGCTTTGTCAATATTCAATTTGGATTGAAGTTGATTAACCAACCTATTCATTAAACGAATACCCATTGAGGAATGAGTGCGTTCATCGGTATCCTCAGGAAGTCCCACACCATTGTCCGTATATTCAAAAAATCCTTGTTCTCCATTTTTACGAAGGTGGATGTATATCTTTCCATTATCATCGTTTTCAGGAAAAGCATACTTGAAAGAGTTTGAAACCAATTCATTCAAAATCAAACCAAATGGAATGGCTCTGTCAATATCCAATTCAGTGCCTTCTGCATCAATGGTAATGCTAATATTATGTCCTCCTTTTTTATAAACAGACTGTACGCTATTGATCAAGCTTTCTATATAACCTTGCATTTCAATAACCGATAAATCGTCATTTTGATACAATTTCTGATGGATAAGTGCCATGGCCTTTACTCTACTCTTCCCTTCCTCCAATGCTACAATAGCCGCCTTACTTCGGGTATTCTTAGTTTGCAAGCTCAATAGACTGGAAACCATTTGCAGGTTGTTCTTCACCCGGTGGTGAATCTCTTTGAGCAAAGAATCCTTTTCAACGAGCGCATTCTCAATGATATGTTTTTGCTCTGCTATTAAACGTTGGTTCTTTATACTTTTTAAATATGCATAGACCAATCCAGCAAAACCAAGTAAGGTAAAAATCAAAGAGATAAATACCAAATTGATTCGTTCATCCTTTGCTTTCATTTCGCTACGCGCCAGTTCATTTATTTGCTTTTGTTCATCTATCAATCGCTGAGAATTCTCAAGGTCCTCATTCGCAACGATAGTAACCAATTGTTGTTTTATTATTGAAGATTGCGTTTTGGTAAGAGAATCTTTAATTCGCTCGTTTCGCTTATAGTACGTAGCAGCATTCTTAAAATTTTCAACTTTATCATAATACGCTGCCAGTAAACTATTACGCTTAATGTTTTGCAGTGTACTTATGTTTTCAAAATCAGTATTCAAGCTTTTCTTTGCAGCGGAAAATCGTTCTAATTGCAAATTGGCATCCGCAAGGTTTAGGGTATTCTCAATAACTTCACTATTGTGTACATTTTTGGAGGAAGTAACTAAAACTTCGATACTGGTTTCCAACAAAGGGATGGCATCTTCATATTGATTCAACAGTACATGACATTTTCCAATGTTTCCTTCAATTTCCGCTTTTAATAGGTCACTTTCAAACAGTTGCTCTTCTGTCTTTTGTTTTGAAATATCATTAAGAAAAACATCCAAATAGGCTTTTGCTTTCTTTAGCTCGCTCAAGGCCGTTGGGGCTGAGTTATCCAACCTCAAGTAATTTCCAACTTTGCTATGGTATTTAGCTAGACCGTAAGAATCGTTATCTGCAATGGTAGGCTTAACCTCCATTATATATTGGTTTCTAGCTTTTCTGTACAATCCTAGATTACTGTAGATATCATAGAAAGCAACATTTTCTGTTAAGCCAAGTTCTCGTTTTTCCTTCCTAATTTCTATTTGCTTATCGTATAGTTTAAGATTGGCATAGTTGCTATCCAATACATCCAATACAATCTTTTTTGAGTTGGAGTCCAAGGAATCTTTGGACGCATAAAGCTCTTTTGCCAAAACAATACTCTTATCATACTCCCCTAAATCATTGTATACCTGCGTTTGCATAACCTGATAAAGACGGGTGGCAACAGTATCGTTGGTCTTTTGCGCGTTTGAAAGGTATACCTTGATTGTATCTAACCAATCATAGGCGGAGTTGACATTGTATCTGTTTACGGAGTTGAAAAAAACATCGAACCTGCTTGAGGGGCCATTGGTATCTTGGAACTCTTTTAAGGTACTTCCCTCTTCATTTTCTATAGACTGCGCAGACACATTCAATAGAAAAACAAAAAACAATACCGAGAAAATCCTTTTTAAGTAACGTCCCATTAATATATCTCGCGTAATAGCAGAAAGATTTAAAAGTCTATAATTATTTTTTATGCTTACTGTTGTTTGTATTAATCTTTCCACAGTAAAACCTATTATTAAATGGAGTGATCAATACACAAAAACCTTAGTTATTGTAAGCAACTTTTCTAATTGTTGCTGTATATAAAGAACGCTAGTTTAGAGACAAAATTAAATCCAATCTAAAAGAGTTATTCGGTATTGTTGTGAAAGTGCCCATTTCTGTTGTGAAACGGCTTTAAGCATATGTGAAAAGCGTTTTATCGATGTTTTGTGCATTTCATGGATTGACAAATCTTCTAAAACTAAAAAAGGTCCTGTCAAATTTGACAAGACCCTTTTACGAGAACACTATATGAAAATGAAAAAATTTATTTTTCTGAATTAATTACACTGCTAAAGTACATGCATGACCGAACAGTGGAAAAATATTGTTGTGAATTAACCAAAAGTTGTGGTTATTCAATGTTTCTGGGATAATTGCATAAAAAAAAGTGCCGTATGACACTTTTAAAATTATGATTACAATGAATAGGAATTAACTATTCATTGAAGAGATTATGAACTCTTTAAAATCCTTGGATATTGGTATCAAGTTATTGTTTATGACATTATCTTTTGAATTGATAGCATCAATATGATCCACATTAACAATGTAGGACTTATGAGCTCTATAAAATTTATTCTTGGGTAATTTCTCCAAATAGTCTTTCAACGGAGAGCGAACTAAAAACTTTTTGTCTACGGTATTTACCTCCAAATATACATTGTCCGCCTTGATGAATTGAATATCGCCGAATTGTATTCTGTAGTATAGATGTTGTTTCTTAACAAAGATGGAGTCCTTTAAAACGGAATTGGAAGTAAAAGTGTCTCCTTCGTTACCAATGATTTCTTTACTATTCTCCTTTCGGGCATAATTGAAATTAGACAAGGCTATCTCAATTGAGGTATACAAATCTTGCTGTTCAAAAGGTTTAACCAAGTAACCATCAGGTTTAACTGTCTTTGCATTTTCAACCGTAGCTCGGTCAGAATTGGAAGTAACAAAAATGAATGGAATGTTATAAACTTCTCTAATGTGCTTTCCTAAATCTATTCCTGTCTTATCCGAAGCCAGAATAATATCAATAAGCACCAGGTCTACGTGATTATTTTTCAATACTTCAACAGCTTGTTCGTAAACTATTACATTGTCAACAATCTCGTACCCGATTTCTTCAAGCATAGATTGCATATCGTCTGCAATAATTACATTGTCCTCAACAATTAGTATTTTAATGGGGTGTTCCAAGTTTCGTAAGGTTTAGTGAGTTGTAAATCAAAATTACAAAAAATTATTAACTGCTATGTAGAACAGTAAGGAGAGTAAGAAAGTACTCAACGCCAATTTTTTAAGTTCTCCATCTAGTCTTATAGGTTCCTTTGTAATCATAACCTTTCGAAGGTGAAGTAAAATAGGCACAAAAGCCAACATATAAAATGCATGTAAAACACCTGTTTTTTCAATCCAAGTATATATGGTGAGACATAGAAAAGCAAGTGTGATCAGAAAAAGATGATAGCGCTTACCATTTTCAAAGCCCATTTGAACTACCAGCGTATTTTTACCATGTTTTTTATCTGATAAGACGTCTCTGAGATTGTTCAAGTTTAAAACTCCTACACACAATAATCCGATAGTGATTGCTGGTAACACTGAAACCCAATCCAGTGATTTTGTGTAGAGAAACATACTCCCCAATACACCGACCAATCCAAAAAACAAGAATACAAATACATCTCCCAAACCTTTATACCCATATGGTTCAGAACCCATTGTGTATCTAATAGCGGCCCAAACGCATAAAATTCCAAGGACAAAAAACGAAAGAACATATAGAAGGTTTTCCTTTCCGAAAGCTAAATAAATCAACCCCACCGCAATTAGCATGCTTATAATCGAAGATATCATTATACCCTTTCTAAGTCCTGATTGTGTCAGTAAACCACTTTGTAATGCTCTTGCAGGTCCTATCCTATCTTCATCATCGGTACCTTTTACGCCATCCCCATAATCATTTGCAAAATTAGAAGTGACCTGAAAACCAACTGTCGTCAATAATGCTAAAACAAAAACGGAAAGTTCAAAAAAGCCTTGCTTTCTTGCCAATGCAGTCCCAACGATAATTCCCGATAGTGATAATGGAAGTGTACGTAACCTAGCAGCTTGTATCCAAGCCTTACTTTTTCTCAAAACTAATAAGGGTCTTCTATTTTAACCCTTTTTCCATCTTGGTAAGAGGCCACAAAAGCATCCTTGAAGCCCATATTGACCAATTGCGTTCTAAAAGACTGCGCCTCATCCAATGTTTCAAAGTTTCCTAATGAATATGCATAGAAAGGATTGGTTTTAACAAAAAGTGTATTTGTTAGTGCTTCAGAAGCAAGAGTAACATTGTTCTCCACAAATGATTTTACCTGAACGGAGTAGACCTTTTCTTTATCTAAAAATGCCTTAGCCAAGTAAAACTCCTTAACTAAGCTAAGCTCTTCATTCTGCACTTTAAGGTTACCTATTCTGGTTTTTATAGCATCTAAACTGTCAATGGAAACCAGTAGGTTGTTTTGATTTTCAAATGAGTTTTTGCTACTAAGACCTGCAGTGAAAGATGTGATGGCAAGCGTTCCTACAATAAAGAGCGCCGTAAAGCCAAGTAGTATATTACGATGCAGTCTTACCTTACGTAAATCTTTGTTTTTATACTTTATTTGATCCAAAAGTCTTTCGTTAATAATCTGGGCCTTGTCTATATCCTTGTGCAGGTCCAACAAATCACTTTCTTCAATAAAAGGCATATCAGGAGGTATGAGTTCTGACGTTATGCTAAAAGCATAATTGTCAACGAGTTAATATCTACTTATACAAAAGTAAAATTTTTGACCTAACAAAAAAACTTAACGGTATCAATTTAATTCATTTTGAATTAACATTTTTGTAACACATTTATTTGCAGCTAGTTATAAAACATAAATACCATCATCTGCAATGGTGATTTTCCTTTCTTTATACAACGTTCCAATGGCTTTTTTAAACGCTTTTTTGCTTAGGTGCAATGTATTCTTAATTTCTTCGGGTGCGGATTTATCATGCAAAGCCAAAAAGCCATTATTTTCTTGCAGTTTTTCAAAAATGAATTTCGCGGTTGGCTCCAACATTTTGGCCCCTATTTGTTGTAAGGAAATATCCACTTTATTATCCGACCTAACAGCTTTTATGTAACCTTTCATTCTGTCTCCAATGGCAATTGGCTTAAAAACATCACTTTCAAATATCAGTCCCTTGTACTTATCCTCAATTATAACTTCTCGCCCTAAAGGTGTTTTTCTACTTATCATTATTTCCACTTCGCTGTTCACTGCTAAGGCAAAACCCTCATTGGATAGAAATTTATTCAACCGACTAGAACCTGTTAATCTAAAAGTTTTTTCATCCAAATAGCAGTGTACAACATATTTTTTTCCTTGTTCCATTTCAACTCCCTGCTCTCTAAACGGAACCAGTAAATGCTTCTCTAAGCCCCAATCCATAAATGCGCCATAAGCGCCTACTTCAACAACTTTTAGGAATGCAAATCCATTTCGTTTTACAAAAGGTTTAAGGGTTGTTGCTATTGGGCGTTCACCATTATCCAAATAGCAAAAAACTTCTAAGTCTCCATCAATTTCAAAATGGTCTGGAACATATTTATTTGGCAGTAGCACCTCTGTTCCCTCTTCATCCCCCAGAAACAAGCCAATACTTGTGCTTCTTAGCACTTTTAGTGTGTTGTAATTTCCTAATTCTATCATAGGACAAAGGTAGATTGAAATATGGGTATAAAAAAAGCCGCTTTACAGCAGCTTTCTTTAACATGATAATACTATGTTAGTTGTAAATGGATTCTTTACCAAAATGCTTGGCTAGCATATAGTAAATAACCGCACGATGCTTGTTCTTGTCCGATCTCCCATACTTATCAATAACGCTATTGATTGCATCCATTAAATCGGAACTATCTGCAAGACCTAATTTCTTTATCAAGAAGTTGTTTTTTACAGTCTGCAATTCCTTGTCATCCGATCCAGACACTTTTGAAGCATCCAAATTGTAGATAGCTGGTCCTAGTCCAATAGCCACTTTGGTCAACAGATCCATGTTCGGTGTCTCACCAAACTTGTCTTTAATGTCCGCGGCATACTTTACAATTAATTCATCTCTTTTACTCATGGTAGTTAGTGTTCTTAAAAGATTAAAATATTACTTAGGTTCTAAGATATAAAATCGAAGTAACTAAGCAAAATTTTGTTATTCTCAAGACGTGAAGTTACTATCTCTAATATTTTAGGCATGTCCGAAGCATTATAGAAGTTTTTTAAACTAGCGTTCAATTGTTTTTCATTCTCGACCCTTTCGTATATAAATCCGTGCATTTTTGCAAGGTGACTTGCCGTTTGTTGATGCGTGGTTTCAAAAAAAGTAGAAAATTCATTTGTGTCTTCTTTCCCTGGTAAGATTCTAAAAATACCTCCTCCAGAATTATTGATGAGTATAATCCTAAAATCCGGTTTTTTATAATTGTTCCAAAGACCATTGCTATCGTAAAAAAAACTAAGATCACCAGTAATCAGTACCGTTGGTGAGTTTTCATGAACGGATGCTCCAATTGCTGTGGAAGTACTGCCATCAATACCACTTGTACCTCTGTTGCAAAAAACCTTTAATGATTGATGCATAGGGAACAATTGACTATACCTAACTGTAGAACTATTTGCCAAATGAACTTGATATCCCTTTGGTATATTTTGTTGTATCTGACCGAAGGCCTTGAAATCTGAAAAATCTATTTCAGACAAATATGTCTCCCTCTTACTTTCATAGTTATCCCTTACCCTACTCCAATATGAATTATAATTACCACTTGCCCCTGCTTTTGAATCTGGCATCGCTCTGAAAAAATCTGCAGGAGGGATTTTTACATGTTTTGAAAGACAAAAAAAAGTGTCAAACGCTTTTTTCTCATCAATATGCCAATGTGTTTTAGGCTTATATTTTCTTAAAAAGGCTTTTATCTTTTTTGAAACAATCAATCCGCCAAATGTTATTAGCAAATCAGGTTGAAGCGCTTCAAAAAGCTCTTTGTGCTTTTCTGATTTTTCTATAGGAGCAATAATGCTATCAATACTTGGAAAAAAGTTGGGATGATGCACATTGGACGTAGTCTCTGTAAATACCAAAACGCTGTCATCATTTGCCAAACTTTCCAAAACCTCCTTTTCGATTGATTCGGGTTGATTTACCCCTACCAAAATCATTTTGCGTTTACTAGAATTCCAAATGGACACCAACTTCTCCAGATTTTCAATATCGTGTGTTTTTTCAGCAAAAAACCCCGCATCTGTAATATTTATGCTAGTTTTCTCCGATAGTCCATACAATGGTTCTTCAAAAGGTATGTTAATATGCACAGGTGTCTTTTCCAACATCACTTTATCTAACACCAATGCCAGTTCAACTTCATTGTGTTTCTGAATTGTTTCCTGGGTTTCTTTGGAAGTTGATTTGGTAAAAGACAAAACTGTCTTTGTAGCGTGGCTAATATCATGCTTCAAATTGGCCGAATACCCAATATGATTTTCAAAAACATTTTTCTGACGTATGGTCTGACCATCTCCGACATCTATTTTATATTCAGGCCTATCGGCCGAAACCACGATCAATGGAATATCACTATAAAATGCCTCCGCTACAGCAGGATAGTAGTTTAATAGTGCACTGCCCGATGTACAAACCAAAGCCACAGGTTTTTGCAATTGTTGAGCCATTCCTAAGGCAAAGAAACCGGCACACCTTTCATCTACAATGCTAAAACACTTAAAAAAAGAGTTTTTGGTGAAGCTCAATGTTAATGGGGCATTTCTAGAGCCTGGAGAAATAACTATATTTTTAATTCCCCTAGATTTAAAATAAAGAACAAGTGTCTGCGCGGAGGGGATATTTGAATACATCATTGATAACAAAAATACAGCTCAAAAAGGTATTCCCCTAAAATTCCATACTATGAAATTAGATGATGCTCAACATTGTTTTGCTTTTGTTCTGTGTCTCAGACCATTCACTTTCTGGATTGGATGCCGATGTAATTCCACCTCCAACAAAAACAGAGGCATTTCCATTGCCGATTTCCATGCACCGTAAGTTCACAAACAGATGAATTTCCTGTTCCCCTTTAAGGTTAAGTTCTCCTAAAAAACCAGTATAAAAAGTGCGCTTGTAATTTTCATTTTCTTGGATAAAAGTCTTTGCTTGTTGTGTTGGAATTCCGCAAACAGCCGGTGTAGGGTGTAAAGAAGCTATAATATTTTTCATGTTCGCCGTAGTGGGCAATTTTCCTTTGACATCAGATTTTAGATGCCATAGATTCCCTGCTCTAACAGATTCAGTTTTGCCCATATCCAATGACACCAAACTATCTGTTAGTTTTTCCTTGATATAATCAGAAACCATTTTTTGTTCTTCAATTTCTTTACTTCCCCAATTAGGCTCAGAATTTTCTTTTAACGGAAGAGTAGCTGCCAATGACATTGTATGCAGTTCTTTATCCTTAATCCGGACCAAAGTTTCAGGAGTGGCTCCACACCAAACACCAACTTTGGGGTGAAAAAACAAGTAGCAAAAAGCATTTGGATAGCCTTCCAAAAGGTTAACGACAATTTCTTCAGGGTTTCTAGAAAGTTTTGCTATTATTTCTCTGGATAAAACAACTTTCATCAATCCCCCACTATCTATTTCACTTATGCCCTTTTCAACCAGCCTTAGGTGATGGTCTTTCCCTAAATCAGTTGCAGATACTTTATTCTTAGCCCTTTTTCCTTCTATTTCATAAGGGGCTTCCACTACCTCATCAGCATGAATCAAAATTGAATTATCATTTAAATCAAAAGGAGCAAAAACAAATCCCTTTTCTTCAAAATTGGTGGTAATATTTAATGCATCATTAGACTGAAAAACACCAAAAACCTGATTCTCTTGTGGTTTTCGGTAAATGGAAAATGGCAGCTTGTTTTCAAGACAATAACTAACCTTTTCTAGCAGCTTATAAAACTCTTTATTTTTTTGGTAAGGCAATGGTAGTCAGTTTACAGCTGGAAATTAAATCACCTTCTTCGTTGGTAATTTTTATATCCCATAATTGAGTTGTTCTCCCTTTATGAATAATGGTCGCTTTGGCATATACAAAACCTTCCCGTATTCCTTTTACATGATTGGCGGCTATCTCTATGCCTCTAACGTAAAACTCCTGTCCATCTAAAAAAATATAAGAGGCCGCACTCCCAACACTTTCAGCTAATGCAACGGAGGCCCCTCCATGTAAAACACCATCCGGTTGATGAACTTTAGGAGTAACTGGCATTCTTCCAATCAGGAAATTCTCTCCTACATCAACATAGGTAATATCCAAGGTTTCCATCAATGTTCCCTTGCAAATTCCATTGCAAACAGATAGAATTTTCTCTTTATGCTCGTTCATCCTTCTATTTTTCGTAAAATTACGGAAAGCTATGTCAATAATATATTAAGTTAATCCAGACAGTGTGCATTCAATGGAAAAGACCGTATCATATTCAACAAAAAACACCTATGTAACCCTTAATGAATTGACCTCAAAAACAAAAAATGTCTGGCTGGTCTTTCATGGTATTGGATATTTAAGCAGGTATTTTCTAAAGTATTTCAAGGGTTTAGATGCTCAAGAGAATTACATAATTGCGCCCCAAGCTCCTTCCAAATATTATTTGAAAAATGAATACAAGTATGTTGGTGCCAGTTGGTTAACCAAAGAAAACACTGCAGCTGAAACTGATAATGTAATGAACTATATTGATGCCGTTTTGGATGCTGAACAAATACCGCCCAATTATAATCTTATCCTCTTTGGATTTTCTCAAGGAGTATCTATTGCTACCCGTTGGATTATCCGAAGAAAAATCAATTTTAAAAGTCTTATCCTATATGCGGGCGGTATTCCAAATGAACTAAAAAAAGAAGATTTTGATTATATAGACTGGCATTCATCCAAAGTTAAAATAGTATACGGCAACGCCGACGAGTATATGAACAGGGAGCGATTAAAAACAGAGAAAAACAAAATCGAAAATCTCTTCCAAAAAAATGCAGAAATCATCAGTTTTGTAGGTGGACACGAGATGAAATCAGAAATCATTGAAACCTTGATTTAATAATATGAGAGCCACAAAAAGACATTTGGCCAACATAACCCTTGTTGTAAAGGACTATGATGAAGCCATTGATTTTTATACACAAAAGTTGGGCTTTAAACTTGTTGAAGATATTGACCTTGGCGATGGAAAAAGATGGGTGCTCGTCGCTCCTAATGAAGGCCAGTGTAATGTTTTATTGGGAAAAGCTGTTGGTGACAAACAAAAAGCTGCTATTGGTAACCAGACTGGTGGCAGGGTGTTCCTTTTTTTGCATACTAATGACTTTTGTGAAGATTACAATGCCATGAAACAAAAAGGTGTGATTTTTAAAGAAGAACCTAGAAAGGAAAGTTATGGTACAGTGGTGGTTTTTGAGGATCTATACGGAAATCTATGGGATTTGCTTCAACTAACTAGTTAGGATTTTCTTCTTTGGTTTCCTCAACAGGGTAATATGATATTTTACGAGTAGTATACGTGTTATCTGGAGTAATAATCTGTTTAATCCAATTCTTTTCTTTGTTGCTATCAAATTGAAAAATGTATTCTTTTACAGACAATGAATTTGCAGTCATTGTAATAACCTTTTTCAGCATATCATCTGCATCATAAGAGTAAATCATTTTTCTGTCAGAGACAAATTCTTTCTTGGCTGGACTATGCAAAAACACCTCTTTGGAAATAAGTTTTCCAGAAGGATCATACACTTCTTCTATAGCCTTATTGGACTCGCCATCTATATATTCTTTGGTTAAAACTACTTTTAAAATACCTTTCGTATTTTTCCTTTCAGAAGTCCTAATGGATTTTTCCATTATTCCATTTATCACAAAACTTTTTGTGAGTTCATTTTTATAAGGAGTATACTCAACAATTGTCTCATCTACGCCTTCACTGTTTGAGGTTGTGATTTTGGTGAGTCTTCCATTTTCATCGTATTCATGCTCCTGCTGCTCAAGAAATTCTTTATCATACGAAATAATTTTTTCTAAAATTTTTTTCGGAGACAACGAATCAATGGAATAAAAATTTGCCATAGAAGTAGCTTCATCCAGAACATTATCCTTATAACTCTCCATACGCTTTTCTAGAAGCTCATCATTGTCATATTTGTAATAAGTAATATCTTGATCCGTATCGTTGTATTGCGTAACCGTCCTTGTTAAAAAACCTTCCTTGTTAAACTCAAAAAGTTCTTTACCATAATCCGTGATAACCAAACATGACTTTACCTTTCCATTAAGGTCAAAATCTTGAACCTTAAATATCTGAATCTCCTGAGCCCATATACCATGAACCAGTAGAAAAGAAAAAAAGAAAAAAGCAGTGTAATTTTTTGCCATGGTGCAAAATTACTTCTAAATGAGGCAACTAAAAAATTTATACTATGCTCTACATCTAAATTAACCGAAAGAAAACGATAATATCTAAAACTTGCGATCAGGAGCGAAAGGAGCAGTTTGCATAGATAGTTTTTTCTCAGAAATCATCTCAGATATTAATTTGCCTGTTGCAGGCCCTAAACTCCAACCCATCATTGCATGCCCTGTTGCAAATGTTAGGTTTTGATATTCTTTTGATTTTCCAATATAGGGCAATCCATCTGGAGTAACTGGTCTTAGACCACATTGCGCATTGCTTTTATCTTCTTCGGAAATGGTGAGTCCTTTGTAATATTGCTCTGCGCCTTTAGCAATAGCTTCAACCCGTTCTTTTCTTATAATATTATTGATACCTGAAAACTCCATCGTTCCCGCAAAACGGGTAAATCCATTCATTGGAGTAACCGCCATTTTCGCTTCCATCAAAACGGCAGGCATAGAAATATTTGTAGAAGCGGCTACATTTATACGATACCCTTTACCTGCTTGCAAAGGCAATTTAACATTCAATTTTTTTGAAAGATGCGAAGTCCATGAACCTGCTGCAAAAACAACCTCATCCGGGTGATAAGTTGCCTTGCTTGTTTTCACTTCTGATATGCTATCTCCATTTAAAACGATATTTAAAACTTCCTCATTTTTATTGATTGCCACTCCTTGTGTTGGTAAGAACTCCAGCATTCTCTCCATAAATTGTGTGGGAGTCATATGCCTATCACATTCATAATGGAAGGCTCCAAGAGCATTAAGCTCTATATTCGGTTCCATTTTTAGCAAACCACTGGCATCTAAATTATTGACTTCTAAACCTAAATCGCCTGCCCGTTTTGCAACCTTCATTTCATGATTTCTTTCTTTCTCTGTCTGATAAATCATTAAGAGCCCTTTTCGCTCCAATTGAAAATCTCCCAAATCTCCTGAAGCTTTTATATCTTCAAAAAGTTCTCTGCTCAGTAGGTTGATGTCCATAATTACTGGCATGGCTTTTTCTACCTTGGCTTTGGTGGATGACTTTTTAAAATACCAAGACCATTTGATGAATTCCATATCAAGTCTAGGTTTTACATAGAAAGGACTTGAAGAGTCAAACATATATTTGATCCCTTTAGAAATCATGCCCGGAGATGCCAATGGAATTATATGACTGGGCGTTATATAACCAGCATTCACAAAAGAGGCTCCCGAGCTTATATCAGATTTATCCAGAACAGTAACTTGATGTCCTTCTTTCTGTAAAAAATAAGCGGCTGAAAGACCAACAATACCACCTCCTATTACTATAACATTTTTATTAGCACTCATATTAAATCACCTGAAATCCATGTGCATATGGATCATCGTCTGTATCAATTGTAATGGTATTTCTACCGTATATTTTGGCCCATCCTTGAACGCTCGGAATAATGGCCTTTTTGTTGTTAAGCAAGGTCTCTTGCTCTACCACTCCCACAAATTTAGAACCTATAAAACTTTCATGCACATATTCTTGGCCCAAGTTTAACAGTCCTCTGGCATTTAGTTGTGCCATACGTGCGGAAGTACCTGTACCACAAGGCGATCTGTCTATGGCTTTTTCTCCATAAAAAACGGCATTCCTTCCAGATGAGGTTTTATCAATTGGTTCGCCTGTCCAAAGAATGTGGGATACATGATTGATATTGGAATTTTCTGGATGTATAAATTCCCCTGAATACTCTTTATTGATTTTTGTTCTAATTTCTTGAGAAAACTGAATCAATTCGCTTGCTGTAAAATCTTGGATCCCAGAGAAATTTGACTGAGGATCTACAATAGCATAAAAGTTTCCGCCAAAACCAACGTCAAAAGTTAATTCTCCCAATACGCTGCTTTCAACTTTCAATTTTTCTGCTGCCAAGTAACTTTTTACATTGGTCAACTTTACCCACTCCACTTTCTCTCTGGGTTTGTGGTAGTCAATTTCAACCAAGCCTGCAGGAGTTTCTAACCTCACTTTTCCAGGTATTTTGGGTTTGATCAACCCTTCCTCTAAGGCAATGGTCATTGTCCCAATAGTTCCATGACCGCACATAGGTAAACAACCACTGGTTTCTATAAAAAGAACTGCAATGTCATTTTCAGGATTGTGAGGTGGATATAGTATACTGCCACTCATCATATCATGTCCTCTTGGCTCAAACATTAAACCGGTGCGAATCCAATCAAATTCTTTCATGAAATGCTGTCGCTTCTCCTCCATGGTGTTCCCTACCAAATTTGGACCGCCTTCTACTACAAGACGAACAGGGTTTCCGCAGGTATGTGCATCAATACATTTGAATATGTGCGCACTCATTTAGAAAACTGGAATTTGAGGTCTGGTCTTTACTCCTTGATCAATAATAGCGAGTACCCTATCGCGTTCTTTGCCTTGTAGGGGTAACCTAGGTAATCGAACATTCTCTGTTCCAATACCCGTAGCTACTTCAGCCAACTTAATATTCTGAACCAACTGTGGATTAATATCCAGTTCCAATAAAGGCATAAACCAGCGATAGATGGCAGTGGCTTCCGCTACTCTCCCAGCTTTTACCAATTCGTAAATGGCAACTGTTTCTCTTGGAAAGGCACATACCAAACCGGCAACCCAACCATCTGAGCCCATAAGCAAACTTTCCATTGCCAAGGTATCAACTCCACAAAGGATTTTTAACCTTTCACCAAACCTATTTTTAATACGTGTTATGTTGGTAATATCTCTGGTAGACTCTTTAACCGCCTGTATGTTTTCATATTTTAATAATTCATCAAACATATCTAGGGTAACCTCAATTTTATAGTCTACCGGGTTGTTGTAAACCATAATTGGCAATGAAGTACTTTGAGCTACCGCTTTAAAATAAGTCATTGTTTCATAGTCTGTTGACTTGTAACGCATTGGAGGAAGCATCATGAGCCCCTTAGCTCCATATTTTTCTGCATTTTCTGCCGCCTGAATCGCCTTTTTTGTGCTTTGCTCGGCTATGTTCATCACTACCGGAATTTTTCCATCGACCAAATCAACAGTATGCTCAATCAATGTTCGTTTTTCATCATCATCCAATGTGCTTGCTTCACCAAGTGTGCCTCCTAAAATAATGGCACTAACTCCGGCTTCCATCTGTGCGTTTATATTCACGGTGAACATTTCCATGTCCAATCTGTCTTCTTGAGTAAATTTGGTAGTGACTGCAGGCATAACCCCTTTCCAACTAAACTGTGTCATAGTATACTTTTATTTTTTATCAAAAATAGAATTACACTCACTCTTTAAATTGCTGAAAATTATCCTATACTAATATTATTTTACCTTATTATCTTAAATAAAATCTATTTTTGGGATAATTTGCGAACATATGAAGGTATATACATTTAAGATACCCAAAAAACCTGGGGAAAATATCACGGTGCAAAGTGATAAAGGATCAGTATTTTACGATAAACTTCATCAACATGAAGAAATACAGGTAAGCCAAATTCTGGAAGGCTCTGGTAAACTGATTGTTGGAGATAGCATTCATTCATTTAAACGCGGAGATTTCTTTGTTATAGGAAGTGGAATGCCTCATTTGTTCAAAAGTACCATAAGCTCCAAAACTTCACATATGATATCTATTTTCTTTAGAAAGGATTCTTTTGGAAGCGCTTTTTTTGATATTGAAGAGATGAAGGAATTACAAAGTTTTTTTCTTCATGCCAAGACCGGTTTTAAAGCAATCACCTCAAACCTTCCATTTATTGAAGATATGAAGGGCTTAATTTCTTCGGGACATTTTTCAAGGTTTATGGTTTTAATGCGGTTACTTAAAAAACTAAGTGAATCTCAAAAAACAAGGCTTTCAGGGTTTGTGCAAGAAAAACAGCTATCCAATGATCATGGAGAGCGTTTACGGGCAGTATTTGATTATACAATGAAAAGCTTCGACCAAAAAATTGAGTTGGATACCATTGCTAAATTGGCTCATATGACACCCAATGCGTTCTGCAGATTTTTCAAAGAGAGAACCAATAAAACTTTTTTTAGGTTTTTGATTGAAGTTAGGATTGAGCATGTATGTCAATTGCTTCTCAACCAAAGGGACATGACCATTGTGGAGGCTGCCAATACCTCTGGTTTCAACTCCATTTCAAATTTTAATAGGAAGTTCAAGGAGATAAAAGGAATTAATCCAACGGAATATCTTCGGCAATTAAATTAAATCGTGCTATAAAAAAAATGCGATTGCTATGGTTTCGTTATTTTTGGAAAATTTTGATAACAAGATATTTATGAAAAAAATAGCGTTGATCGTTTTTAGTCTTGCATTTTCCTGCAATACAGCCCAAAAAACAGTTTCTGAAGTTTCCAACACAGTAAAAGAGGCTGACCCTGTTGTATATGCAGAAACCATCACCCAAGACGAGCTCAAAGAACATCTATATATATATGCTTCGGATGAGTTTGAAGGAAGGGAAACTGGACAGCCTGGGCAAAAAAAGGCTGTTGCTTACCTAAAAGAGCAATATGAAACTTTGGGTATTCCAGCCGCAAAAAAAGATGGCGACTATTTTCAAAAAGTTCCATTAGAAGTAGCTAGAGTTCCACAAGGGAATGTTCAAATCAATGACGCTGTTTTTCAGATAGGTGAAGATGTAGTCACATTTGATGCTGCAAGTGGCGCATACAACACTATTGTTTATGTTGGCTACGGAATTGAAGACGGTGACTACTCGGACTACAAAGAACTGGATGTAACAGGGAAATTGGTTTTAATTAAATCTGGTGAACCAGTAAATGCCGATGGAACTTATAGTCTTTCAGGAACCAATAAAAAATCTGCTTGGAGCAATATGTCCGAAGCCATGGGCAAAAAATCCAACCTTGCCATTGAAAAGGGAGCTGAAGGTGTTTTATATTATGACACCCAAAATTATCTCAGGTTCAAAGGTTATTTTGATTTTATGAAAAATAATAAAGGTGGGAAGATGTCTCTAAAGGAAGAGGTTACTGACAGTTTTATTGTTCTACTGAATCAAGAATCTTCTACAGCTATAATGCCAGACATTGAAAAAGAAAATACACCCAAAATTATTTCCGCATCTATAAAACTTAATGCCACAAGCGGAAACGATGAAGTAAATTCTGAAAATGTAATTGCAATCATCAAAGGATCGGAAAAACCCGATGAATACGTAGTGGTGTCTTCTCATTTAGACCACATTGGTGTTACTGCAGATGGTCAAATAAATAATGGTGCTGATGATGATGGTTCTGGAAGTGTGGCACTGCTAGAAATTGCGGAAGCTTTTAAAACCGCTAAAGAAGCTGGACAAGGACCTAAACGTTCCATAGTGTTTTTGCATGTTACAGGTGAGGAAAAAGGACTGTTGGGTTCAAAATATTATACAGACTATGACCCTGTTTTGCCATTGGCGCAAACCGTGGCAAACCTTAATATTGATATGATCGGTAGAATTGACCCTAAAAGAGAGGGAGACAGAAACTATTTATATTTAATTGGCTCTGACAAACTGAGTACGGATTTGCACAATCTTTCTGAGGAGGTCAATAAAAAATACACCAATATCGAGTTTGATTATACGTATAACGATGAGAATGATCCCAACAGATTTTATTACAGAAGCGATCATTACAACTTTGCTAAAAACAACATTCCCATTATTTTCTATTTTAATGGAACCCATGCAGATTATCACAGACCAGGAGATACACCTGATAAGATAAATTACGATCTTTTGGAAAATAGAACACGGCTTGTTTTTTATACGGTTTGGGAAGTTGCTAATAGAGAAAATAAGGTAGTGGTGGACAAGGCCTCTAAGTAGAAATTACATATTGGATTAAAACAAAAAAGCCCTCTTTTAAAGAGGGCTTTTTTTTGGGTGGAAGACGGGATTCGAACCCGCGACCCTCGGTACCACAAACCGATGCTCTAACCAGCTGAGCTACAACCACCATTTAAGCGGTTGCAAAAATACTTTTTTTTATTAATTCAATCAAAAGAATTTGAACTTTACATTCACAAAAAACAAAAAGATTTGTTCTCATTTCTTCTTTAGCAGTTTCACAGTTTTGTATTTGTCCATATTCAAACTAATGAATTATAGCATAATCAATACTATTCTAGGTATTCTCTATACTCATATTTCTTACAAAAAATCGATGAAATACACTCTTTGATGGATAAAACACACAATTATCGTTTGTTCACAACAATTACTTCCAAAAAAAACTATTGAAAAGTATTTTTACCAATCATGCATTTATAAGGTTTTATGTCCCAAATAAACCATTCCCTAAAACTCCAAAACCTACTTGGAAAAGTAGTCATGATTTTTTGTACACTATTCTTTGCTTCTTCTGTTGAGGCCCAAAAAGATAAAAGAGATAGTATAGCATACAGATTAAAACGATTGGAATCTACAAATCGTTTTAACCCAAAGGACACCACTCATATAAAATTATTATCAAATCTGGCATCTACCTATCGCTATATTAATAATGATAGTCTTTACTCAATTTCAAATAGGGTTTTACAACTTAGTAAAGCTGTAAACTATACTTATGGCAAAATAAGAGCTAATGAAGCTTTAGGCTACTACTATTCTGATGAAGGAGACCGACAAAAATCTAAGACATTATTGAAAAAAGCCCTAAAGTTGGCCGTAGATGAAGGAGACAAGCGGTCAGAATTAAACATTATCAATGGTTTGGCCAATGATTACCGGGATGACGGTAATTTTGCTAATGCACTAAGTCTGAATTTAACAGGAATTGATGTTGCCAAGCAGATTGATAGTAAACCCATGCTTTCCATTTTTAATGAAAACATTGCCAGTTTGTATGCAGACCAAAAGGACTTTGAAAATGCACTTGTTTTTTATGATACTGTACAGGCAATAAACAAAGCTTTGGGCAACGAAAAAATTCACGCCGAAACTCAGAGTAATATGGCTTCGCTCTACAAAGATTCAGAGAACTTTGATCATGCCATGTTCAACATTAATAAAAGTATAACCACATTTGAAAAGTTAAAAATATATGATTGGTTGGCTTATGCATATGAGGTGAAAGGGAGTATTTACTTGGAGCAAAAAAAGTATCAATGGGCACTCTATTGGTATGACCAAAGTAACTTGTTACACGATCAGCAGTTGGACGACGATAGAGAAAAAATTCAATTGCTCAATGGCATGGCCCAGGTATATTTAGGCTTGGAAAGAGACAGTCTCTCATTGCAATATGCAAATGAAGGTTTACAATTATCTAAGAAAATTAAATCATTACAAGGTCAAATAGATTGTTCTGAAACACTGTATGAGCTATATAAAAACAAAGGTGACAACAGTAGTGCGCTAGCCCACCTAGAAACCTTTACCAAACTTTCAGACTCGCTTTCCAAGGATAAGAATGAGCAAAGTCTTTCTTTGTTAAGGACTAAAATGCAATATGAACAGGAAAAGCAAGATCTTATTGCTGCTAATGAAGTGGCATTGGCCAAACAAAGGAACTATATCTATTTTGCCATAACCATACTTATCATTCTAGCAGCTATTACATTTATAATAAGACGTAGCGGAAATATTCAGAAAAAGCTTTTTAAAGAACTACAAGAAAAGTCTGAAGTGGTAAGTGAAAGAGAATCCGAACTAAAAGAAATCAATAAGACAAAAACCAAACTATTCTCTATTATTGGTCATGACTTAAGAGGTCCTATTGGAGCATTACAAGGAATGCTAAAATTATTCACTGACGGGGAAATTGGAAAAAACGAATTCATCTCTTTTATTCCCAAATTAAAATCTGATGTAGAAAACATCTCTTTCGCCTTAAACAATCTCTTGTCATGGGGACAAACTCAACTTAACGGAGTTGTTACTAAACCCAAAAGAGTTTCTTTGGATAAAATAGTTAGCGGAAACATTAGTTTACTTTCTGAAGTGGCTGCCGGTAAATCAATAAAAATAATAAATCAATTACCGGAAAACCCACTTATTTGGGCGGATCAAAATCAAATTGATATTGTTGTCAGAAACTTGCTGAGCAATGCAATCAAGTTTACTCCAGAAGATGGTCTTATTACCATTGAAGCTGAGGAGAAAAGAGACGTATGGCAAATTATGATTCGTGATACCGGGATTGGTATGAACAAAGAAATTCAGAAAAAAGTCTTTGCAGGCACCAACAACATAACCACCTATGGTACCAATAACGAAAGGGGTACTGGTTTGGGTCTTTCTCTTTGTAAAGAAATGATTATTAAAAATAATGGTGAGATATGGGTAGAAAGCGTTTTACGCAAAGGTTCTTCCTTTTACTTTACTGTTCCAAAAGCGGAAAAAAGATATCAAAAAGCTAGCTGATCAAATAAGGCTATCTAGATTATCCACTCCAACAAATCGTTCCACGTTAAAGCCCTCGGCATGTTCCACTCCTATTAATCTACCTAAATCCCTAGCTCGGTAATTTACACTATCTATAAAGTTTTTACTGCTAATGGGTGTCTCAGGCTCTTCACTATTAGGATCAAAAAACTGTGAACTATACGCCAAAATGGATTCTGTCTTTTTTTCAATAAAGCCAGACACATCCAATACAAAATCTGGTTCCAAGTTTTTCCATTGTATATAATGATAAATACGCTTGGGGCGCCAGGCTTCTTGCCATGCATCGTCACCATCCATTTTTGTATCTATTTTTACCAGACCGCTCAAAAAACAGGCATCACTAACCAATTTACTTCCTTTGGGATGATCTATATGCCTATCATCAATAGCATTACAGAGCACAACTTCTGGGCGATATTTGCGAACCATTTTAATGATTTCCAGTTGGTGTTCTTTGTCATTCACAAAAAAACCATCTGCAAACTCCATATTCTCCCGAACCGCAATACCTAAAATTTTAGCGGCCTCGGCAGCTTCTTTATCTCGAATTTCCGCTGATCCCCGTGTTCCCAATTCGCCACGGGTCAAATCAATTATTCCAATCTTCTTTCCTCTGGAAACTTCTTTGGCAATTGTACCCCCTGCACCTAATTCAGCATCATCAGGATGTGCTCCAAATACTAAAATGTCTAATTTCATTAACGTGTTGTTATGCTGGCACAGCCATGGATTTCACTTTTGAAATGGCTTGCTCAATATCTCCTACTAAGTCCTCTATTTCCTCTATACCTAACGAGAATCTTATCAAAGAATCTTTAATTCCTTGCTTTTTGCGATCCTCTGGACTCATTAGCGCATGAGAAGTTTTTGTAGGTGAAAGTACGGTACTTTCAATTCCAGCCAAACTCATGGATGGTTTTATGAGTTTAAGATGCTTAAAAAATAGAGAGGCATCAATTTCAGAATTTAGTTCAAAAGAGAGCATCCCCCAAACCCTTTCATCTGAGATTTTGCTAGCGCATGACCTGGATGGTTTTCAAGTCCTGGGTAATATACAGTTTCAACATCCTCACTTGCATTTAAGTATATTGCCATTTTCATTGCGTTGTCATTCTGTGTGTTTACGCGAATCCCCATCGTTTTAATACTACGCTCTAAAAGCCAAACGGTATAATCACTTAAACTGCCTCCAAAACAAATGGCCGTCTGAAAAACCTTATCCATGTGCTCTTGCGAAGCTGCAATGACACCTGCACAGATATCTGAATGTCCGCCCATATATTTTGTAGCACTGTGTAGAATAACATCTATTCCAAAATCGATTGGGTTTTGATTTATTGGGCTTGCAAAAGTGTTATCGATCATTGACACAATCCCATGTTTTTTTGCCAATTGACCAATACCTGCTAAATCCGTAATTGTTAACAAAGGGTTTGATGGAGTTTCTATATAAATTACCTTGGTATTTGCCTTGATTTCTTTTTCAAAATCATCAACCTCCCACCCATCAGTAAATGAATAGCTGATACCATATTTTTCAAATTGCGTAACCGCAAAGTTATATGTACCACCATACAATGTTTGTTGCAACACTATATGATCCCCAGCCTGTAAAAAAGCCATTAGACCCGTGCTGATGGCAGCCATGCCACTTCCAAAAATTAAGGCAGCTTCAGCATGTTCCAAAGCTGCCAATTTTTTACACAATGCTTCTTGATTGGGTGTATTAAAGTATCTAGGGTAACGCTTTATATCCACATCTTCAAATGCATACGAAGTGCTCATATACAAAGGTGAAACAGCACCTTTAAATTGAATATCCTCTAGTTCTCCTGTATGGGTGCAAGTCGTATTTACACCTTTTTTATCCATATTCATTGTAGTAAAACTTTAGGTTAAAGATACAAAACCACTTATACTTGAACCTGCTTCCAGTTTCCTTTTTTAAACCAGATTATTGCCATAACCGCTAAAAGAACTTCAGCTGCAGTAATTGCAACAAATACACCTATGGCACCAAAATCAAACACTATCGCCGCAACATAGGCTATAGGTAGTTGAAACATCCAAAAAGAGAAAAAATTAATCTTGGTTGGAGTCTTTGTATCACCAGCACCGTTGAAGGCTTGAGTAACAACCATGCCATAGGCATAAAACACGTAGCCTATTGCAATTATTTGAAGACAAAGCGCTCCATTTTCAACCACCGTTGGCGTTGCATTAAAAAATGAAATAATGGTCTCAGCAAAAACTAAATAAACTAGAGAAACCAGACCCATAAAATAGGCATTGTACTTTCCTGTTTTCCATACAGAAACCTCTGCCCTATCTGGTTTTTGGGCGCCAAGGTTTTGCCCAACCAATGTTGCCGCTGCATTGCTCATACCCCAAGAAGGCATTAACGTAAACATAATTACCCTTATCGCTATGGTATAACCAGCCAATACCTCACTACCAAACTCCGACATGATGCGCATAAGAAAAACCCAACTGGACGTTCCTATTAAAAACTGAGCTATTCCTCCCAAGGAGACTTTGACCAAATTGATCATTACCTTTAGATTAAATACTAAATCCCTAAAAGCCAATTTAATTTTGCCCCAACCAAAGAACAAAATACCCAATTGAAACAGCACCGCAGTTCCGCGACCAATGTTAGTGGCTATGGCAGCTCCCATTACACCATATTCAGGAACAGGTCCCCAACCAAAAATAAATATGGGATCCAATATAATGTTCAGCCCATTGGATAATACCAAAGCCCACATGGCAATAGAGGCATCACCAGCTCCCCTAAAAATCGCATTGATTAAAAACAGCAGCATTATGGTGATATTACCTCCGATCAATAACTTGGTGTAACCATACCCCTCAGCAATCAAGTCGGGTTCACCACCCATTAATGCCAATATCTCTTTGGCATAGAAGATTCCAAGGATTCCGAGTAAAATAGAAATGATTACGCCCAGGCCTATAGCCTGCACTGCGGCCTCTCTGGCTCCTTTAACATCTTTTTCTCCTATTCTCCGCGCTACTACAGCCGTTGCAGCCATGCTTAGACCAATTGCCAGTGCATAGACCAAAGTGATTACAGATTCAGTTAAACCAATAGTAGCCACAGCGTTTACACTTACTTGAGAAACGTAAGCAATGTCGACCAATGCAAATATGGACTCCATGAGCATTTCTAAAATCATGGGAATGGAAAGCATAAAAATAGCTTTCCGAATGCTTCCTGAAGTAAATTCAGTTTCTTTACCAGTTACGGCAATCCAGAAATAATTAAGTAATTGTTTTAAAGAAGGTATCTTAGAATTTGTCATTATATAAAATTATGTGTGAAAAAAATGTGTCAACCTGGCCGAATAAGTTTTTCGGCTACTGTTTCGGCTCAAAGCCAAAGGTGACATCTATCGCGTACATAATTTTATAACTTCATGATGAAGCAAAGATGCTAAAAAAAATGATATCCTACATCTGAAAGTGTATTATAAATTAAAAAAAATATAAAGTCATACTTTTATACATAACTGGAAATCATCAAAACCAAACCATTAAAACCTTCTCCATGAGATTTATTTTAGCCATCCTTTTTATAGCCTCATTAACTTTAACTTCCTGCAAAAACACGGCCAGTCCTATTGCTACGGACACAATTGTAAAACAAAAACCATCTGGCTATCAAGGTCAACAACCAAGTCCTATTGTGCCCACGGTAAACAAACCGGTTCAAAAACAATGGAAAGGAATATGGTCTTTTAATGACAACACCACTTTTTTTACCAACGATTTTGATGGTGCTCGTCTAAACGGAGTTGCTGATGACGGAAATGATCATTACACCATTTGGATAACAGCTGAGAACACTCCAATAAATGTGAGTCCATGGTATGCTTTCAAGGTGTGGACAGAAAACCCACGAAAAATTACCATCAAACTTTCGTATCAAGATTCCAGAAGTCGTTATTATCCAAAAATCAGTGCCGATGGAATACACTTTAAGACCATTGATAGTATTGCTTACAAGCCTATAAATCCGGGTGAAGGGGATTTTGGCATAAAGGCAGCGCCAGAATTTGTTGAGTTGACCTTAGAAATTAAGAATGAACCTATATGGGTTACAGCACAAGAATTATATACTTCCAAACGAGTGAAAAGTTGGGTGGATTCACTTTCTGTAAAGCCATTTGTTTCAAATTACGAAATAGGAAAAACTACAGAAGAACGGTCAATGCAACTTATGGAAATAAAAGGGAATAGCACGGCAAAAAAGGCATTGATGATTATCTCCAGACAACATCCGCCAGAAGTTACGGGTTTTATTGCGATGAAATCTTTTATTGAGACCTTAGCAGGTGAAAGCGAGCAAGCTAAAAAGTTTAGAGAAAGTCATACAATTTTTGCAGTTCCGTTAATGAATCCGGATGGAGTCGATAATGGTCATTGGCGGCATAATATGGGTGGTATTGATTTGAACAGGGATTGGCAAAATTTCAATCAACCAGAAACCAAAAGTGTACGAGACTTTTTAACTAAAAAAGGCAGTGAAGGGTATGAATTTGTTTTTGGTGCTGACTTTCATTCCACCTGGGATGATATTTACTATCCTTTGGATACAACAGTTACTGGCCAAAAGGGTAAGATTGTATTTGATTGGATAGAAAGCATAAGCGATAGGTTACCTCAGAAAAAATCTAATGTAAAAGCTTCAGATAAATTGGACCCAACCATGGTGTCAAGAACTTACTTTTACGTAAAACATAAAATGCCTGCTATTGTTTTTGAACTTGGTGATGACACTCCAAGACCATTTTTAAAAGAAAAAGGTAAGGTTGCCGCTGAGGAATTAATGCGTCTTTTGGACAGTGATTAAAAGGCTATTTTATGTAATTAACACGGTATCTCCAAAAACTTATGCCCCCTAAAATAAACACTCCAAGTACGGTATACCATATAAAGTTGGGAGTTATCACTTGATCTCCGCTTGCATAACTATGCAACCCAACTAAATAAAAGTTGACTCCAAAATAGGTCATCATTATACTGGCAAACGCTACAATACTAGCAAAGCTAAAGGACCACTTTCCTCTGAGTCCTGGCACTAAACGCATGTGTATTACAAAAGCATAGATCATAATGGAAATTAAAGCCCAGGTTTCCTTGGGATCCCATCCCCAATAACGCCCCCAGCTTTCATTGGCCCATTGACCTCCCAAAAAGTTACCAATGGTAAGCATTACAAGGCCAGTGGTCAACGCTAATTCATTAATGACCATCAACTCTTTTAAATTGAGCTCCATACGCTCTTTATTCTTCTTGGTAGTGAGAATCATCAATAACAAAGAAACAACCCCTAAGATCATACCAACTGTCAATGGTCCATAGCTACCAACAATTACCGCTACGTGAATCATAAGCCAATAGCTATCGAGGACCGGCTGTAAATTGGCTATAGCTGGATCAATCCAACTTTGATGGGCAACACCTAGCAGTAATGCAGTTACAAAGGCACTTGCTGCCAACGTCAATTCACTTTTCCTTCCCAAAG
The DNA here is from genome assembly GCF_021390195.1 of Flagellimonas sp. CMM7. Taxonomy (NCBI): domain Bacteria; kingdom Pseudomonadati; phylum Bacteroidota; class Flavobacteriia; order Flavobacteriales; family Flavobacteriaceae; genus Flagellimonas; species Flagellimonas sp. CMM7. The sequence continues at coordinate 4,267,272 of NZ_CP090003.1, forward strand.
CCAATCCTATTGCCATGGTCGCCCAAGAAACATATAAAATACTTTCATAAGCATCACTCCAAGGAGCATGGCCAGAGATGTACCAGCGTAATACAAGACCTGCAGTATGCCAAACAAATAAAATAATGACCAACCCCTTAAGTGCGTATGCCGTTGCCTTCCAAATTTCTCTATCCTTAAAAATTCGGAATATTAGAATAAAGAATAACAATAGGCCGACCATACCATAATACTTGTACAATCGGTTGAAAATATCCAACTTGTTATATATGATTTCAATTTCTACTTTTTTCTCATCCGGAAGTACCTCAGCACCATGGTTTCTTTGATTCTGTTTAAATGCCTCTAAAAGCATATCTGGTTGGGTATAATCTCCTGAAGAAATGGCAGTTTTAAGAGATCCCAGATAATAGGGCATTGAATTTTTTATAAAATTGGAATACAAAGAATCTGACACTTGATATTGTCCAGAACGATACTCAATGGCTGATATCCATTTGTTATTTTCATCATTCAGTAAGGGAAATATTTTAACAATCTGTCCACTTAGAGCCATGTTCAATAGACTCAAACGCTCACCAACCTTTTTAAAATCCTTTTCAAAATTTGAAGGATTAGTGGTTGAAGTCGCTCGCTCCAAATAAGGTTGAAGTTTATAGGTGCCTTTATCGTCAAAAAAATCGGTAGCTTTTACATATTTTGTTTTTTCAGGTACACCAATTAATTTACGAAGACTATCATTCTCTTTTTTTCCAAGCGCTATAAATTCGGTATTGTACCAAATTCCAGGATTCATCATCATGGAAAGGAAAACTTGATTTGCCGTAAAGTCATCATAGGTGCTCTTTCCACTAAGTCTTCTCAATAATTCTGAAGCAAATGTATGAATGGGTTTCATTCTGCCTCCTTCATCTTGTATGACGAGTGCTCCGAAATTCTCCGCATGTTCTTCATTCACTATAGTAGTCTGAATAATGGAATCTACCTGTTCCTGTGACGGAAGATTGGAATGTTCATGATTTTCAGAATCTTCTTGCTGTGCTGCAGCCAAAGAAGTAAACAAGAAAAAAGTAATTGCGGCCAAAGTTGTTTTTTTGGCTTTGATTTTTTCCAAGGATTTTTGGAGATCACGAAAACGAGTCTTCCCAAAGAACATGATGCCCATTAGGCCCAGATAAAGTAAAAAGTAACCAATGTAGGTAATCCATGTGCCCCAAAAGTCATGATTAACAGATAAAACAGTTCCTTTTTCATCTGGATGAAAACTAGATTGAAAGAACCGATAGCCTCTATGATCTAAAACATGGTTCATAAAAATGTCATAGTCAAATGGACGTTCGTCTTCAACCGTAATCTTGCTCATAAAAGAAGCATAACCAGCTTCTGTACCTGGATATTTTTCAGCAATAAAGTCATTTAATTGAATTGAGAAAGGAAGCTCATATACTTTAGATCCATAACTGAGTGAAAAATCCATTCCACCTACTTTTATCTTATCTGAAAAATTGGAACTACCCTTGCCTCCCAATAATTTTTGTTCTACGGTTTCCCCGTTTGCAGTGATGGATACGACCAAAGCATCCTGTGTTGCTTCCGTAACCTCATTTTCTGGAACTTTGACAACCCCATAGTTTCCTTTAACCAAGGGTTCAGGAATTACAAACTGCATGCCGGCCATATTGTACAGGGAACGCAACTGTAACGTTTGAAGGCTGTCATTCACAACTTCTCCTCGTAATTGATCCGCCATTCGCATAAAATCCCCAGAAAAAGGTGACTTAATTTGATAACCATTGCTGTTCGAGTAAATGTTTATAGCTCCATCCGTCTCCTTATTTAAGGAAAACAGCACGTTGTGGATACTGGCAACCTTCCCGTTTTCCAGATAGTGTTCATGACGTTGACCATCACCAGCCTCAACAATTTTAAGATATTCGTTACCTTTTTCATCAGGAATTAACCCTTCTTCTGCTCCAGCTATAAAATCGACGTAGGAAATGGTAAAGGGTTGACCGTTAAAGTCCGATTTCCATGGTAAACTGGAACGCATGCCTTCTGGAGTAACAATTAGGTCATCTTCTAAGACCCTACGCTTTGTCTCCCCTCCAATATCACCATCTACAAAAGCAATTAAATAGGTTTTGTCCGAATAGAATCTACTTTCGGCATTACCTTCCCTAATGGGCATAACACCTTCATAACTTACATACCTTGTTACAAAGGCCCCAATGATGATCAATACCCATGAAAGGTGCAATAGTAAGACGGGCCATTTTTTCCAGCTGAAAAGTTTATAACGGAACATGTTCCCAATAAAGTTGATTACAAAAAACACCATAATAGCTTCAAACCAAGTGGCGTTGTAAATGTAAATTCGAGCCGTTTCAGTACTGTACCAGGTTTCCACAAAGGTTCCTATAGCCATCGCCGTAGCAAAAACTAGGAAAAGAACAGCCATAAGTTTGGTGGAAAAAAGGGTCTTTTTAAGAGTTTCTATCATCTTTTTGCAGATGTGTTTTCAGCTTGCAAAAATACCATCTTTTTACCATTTATCTCGGTCTTATGACTCATAAAAGGTTAAACAAATTTGTTAATTATTCCAAAACCAATGTATCTCTAAATTCGTAGTTTTGAACATGCTGTCCATTGTAATAGTAGGCACCGGAAATGTAGCCAGACATTTGTTCAATGCTTTTGCCGAATCTAGAGAGGTAAAGGTGGTTCAGGTCGTAGGCAGAAATAAAAATTGTTTGGAAAGGTTTTCAAAAATGTGTGCCATCTCAAATGATTTTGCTCAAATTGCAACTGCAGATGTTTACATTATCGCAGTAAAAGACGATGCTATTGCCAAAGTTTCTCAATCGCTTACTAGCAAAAAAGGAATCGTGGTGCACACATCGGGAGCTGTGGAAATGGATAGCTTGGAATCCAGTAATAGAGGTGTTTTCTATCCTTTACAAACCTTTACTATGGGCAAAACCTTGGACTTCAAGTCCATTCCTATTTGCATTGAAGCAAAACAGGATACAGCCATTACGGTGTTAAGGATGTTGGGAGAGGCCATTTCAGATAAAGTCCATGAAATAACTTCGGCCCAAAGAAAAAAACTGCATCTAGCCGCAGTTTTTGCCAACAATTTTACCAATCATTTATATCGTATAAGCGAAAGTATCTGTTTGGAGGAAGGATTATCTTTTGAACTTTTACAGCCCTTAATACTTGAAACTGCCCAAAAAGTACAATCTATTACTCCTAAAGATGCACAGACCGGTCCGGCAAGGAGAGGTGATAAAAAAAGTATTCAAAATCACTTAAACTTATTAAAAGACAAAAAACAAACCGAACTTTACACGTTATTTAGTGAAGCCATAAAAAAAGTATATGAAGAAGAATTATAAAGAACTTTTGAATGATATTACCACTTTCGTCTTTGATGTTGATGGCGTATTTACAGATGGTTCAATTTTGATAACCACCCAAGGAGAAATGCTTCGCAAAATGAACGTAAAAGACGGTTACGCGTTAAAAACTGCTTTGCAAAAAGGGTATAATGTCTGTATCATTTCTGGAGGTACCAATGAAGGCGTTAAAGAACGCCTAAAAGGTCTTGGAGTCACTGATATTTATTTAGGAGCCCATCATAAACAAGACCCGTTGGAAGAGTATCTTAACATAAACAACATTGATTCTAAAAATGTTTTATATATGGGTGATGACCTCCCAGATATACCTCCAATGAAAAGGGTAGCCCTTGCTACTGCTCCTCAAAATGCGGTGGCTGAAGTAAAGGCAATTTCTGATTATGTTTCTCATAAAAATGGTGGTGAAGGCTGTGTTCGTGATATCATAGAACAAGTATTAAAAGTAAGAGGCGATTGGAACGATAACTTTAGTGCCAAGAATGATTAAATCCAATCCCTTAAATGAAAAGCTTAAAAGCTACAACCTTATTTTGGGCTCTGCCTCTCCAAGAAGAAAAATGTTTTTGGAAGAAATGGGGTTAGATTTTGAAGTAAAGCCAAAATCTGTGGAAGAAATTTACCCAGAAGAGTTAAAAGGAGAAGAAATATCCAGTTTTCTTGCTGAATTAAAGGCGACTCCGTTTAAAGGACAATTGAATAAAAACGATATTGTGCTCACTTCTGACACTGTAGTCTGGTATAAGGATATGTCCCTTGCAAAAGCCTCCAACAAAAAAGAAGCTTTTAAAATGCTTCGTACATTATCAGCAGATTGGCATGAGGTGATTACCTCAGTTTGTTTTACAACACCAACAATCCAAAAAACAGTAAGTGCAACTACCCGGGTAAAACTTATGGACTTTACCGATGAAGAAATAGAACATTACATTGATATTTGTAAACCCTTTGATAAAGCAGGTGCCTATGGCATACAAGAGTGGATTGGAATGGTGGGGATTTCTGAAATAAAAGGGCCTTATACTAACGTCGTTGGCCTACCTACTCATTTAGTTTATAAAACGTTAATGGACATGGTTTCCTAAGCAGGGTTCCTTAATTTTACTAAAATTCCTTCCGTTATGAAAAAACTATTCAAAATCGAGTTTGCTATTGTATTGTTTTTATTGATTTCCGTCACCCTGGTTTCTTGTGTTGAAAAGACGAAGGCTTCTAACAAAGAAATGGCGCTCAATACTGAAGAAGCATCTGAAAAAGTTGAAAGCCCCAAAAAACAACTTTCTGAAGATTTTAAAAAATACTGGTATGCCGGTAATGCGGAAATTACTTCCTATAAATTAGAGCAGGCCAGATATGGTGAAATTAGAGATGGCCATTCGGTTCTTATTTATGTTACGGAGCCATTCTTGCCAGAAAAACAAGTAAAGGCTGACCGAGATAATTCTATTAATATTCCTGTTCTAAAACTGAACACCACAAAAAAATATTTAACCGGCATCTACCCATATTCTGTAATGAGTAGCACATTCTACCCAGTTTATGATAATCAACATGCTGTTAAAACAAGTCTATCCATGCAAGAATGGTGTGGTCATATGTATTCACAAATTAATAATAGGGACCAATTTGAATTTATGTCCCATTCTTATTTTGAAAATGAAGCAGATCAGAATGTAACGTTAGAAAAAGATCTTCTAGAAAATGAAATATGGAATAAAATTAGAATCAACCCAAGCGATTTACCTGTTGGGAATTTAAAAATGATTCCATCTTTGGAGTATACAAGACTAAGACATGTTGAGCTTAAAGCATACAACGTAAAGGCGGAGCTATCAAAAAAAAATGGTATTAGCAGTTATACCCTAGTTTACCCAGATTTAGAAAGAAGCCTCAGTATTAATTTTACTTCAGACTTTCCCCATTCCATTGAAAGTTGGTCCGAAGACTTTAAAAGTGGTTTTGGCCCAAAAGCAAAAATAATGACCACAAAAGCTACAAGGTTAAAATCTTTAAAGACAGCCTACTGGGGGCAAAACGGAAATGACGACCTTATCTTAAGAGATAGCTTGGGATTATAGTCTTAGTGTTTTTGTCATAAACACACCTTGTTAAAGATGTTCTAAATTGCGTTCGGTCTGATTTGAATCTTTCTATATTTGGAGTAACCACTAAAAAACTTCCTATGCGAAACTTTTGGGTCAGCATTCTGACTTTAGCTACAGTTGTTTCAAATACTTATGCTCAAAAGCCTAATAAACCTTCATCTACAGAAATACATCACAGCCTTCAAAAATTAAATTTTTTAGGAACAGCACTTTATATTGCTGCACATCCAGATGATGAAAATACAAGACTAATCTCTTACTTGTCCAATCATGACAAAGCGCGTACCGCATATCTTTCCCTTACCAGAGGTGATGGTGGTCAAAATTTGATTGGTTCAGAACTAAGGGAACTTCTAGGTGTGTTAAGAACGCAAGAACTTTTGGCCGCTAGAAGAATTGATGGTGGAGAACAATGGTTTACTCGAGCTAATGATTTTGGATACTCCAAACACCCAAAAGAAACCCATAGAATATGGGATAAAGAAAAGGTCTTGGGTGATGTGGTTTGGGCCATCCGAAATTTAAAGCCAGATGTTATTATCAATCGTTTTGACCACAGAACTCCTGGCACTACGCATGGACATCATACTTCGTCTGCCATGTTGAGTATGGAGGCATTTGACATCGCCAATGACCAGGATGCCTATCCAGAGCAGTTAAAACTTACTTCTACTTGGCAACCAAGAAGAGTGTTTTTCAATACTTCTTGGTGGTTTTATGGTAGTCAAGAAAATTTTGAGAAGGCGGACAAATCCAACATGTTGAAAATGGATGTTGGTGTTTTTTATCCAGAACTTGGACTTTCCAACAATGAAATAGCATCAATGGCCAGCAGCCAACATTTATGTCAGGGTTTTGGAAGAGTTACCACAAGAGGTTCCCAAGATGAGTACGTAGAATTATTAAAAGGAGATTTACCTGCAAGCAACAATCTGTTTGATGGCATAAACACCACTTGGTCCAGAGTAAAAGGCGGTAAGGAAATAGGTGACATTTTATACAAGGTGGAAGAAAACTTTGATTTTTCCAATCCCTCTAAGCATGTTCCTGAATTGGTGAAAGCTTATCAACTATTACAAAATATAGAGGACGAGCACTGGAAAGTTTTAAAATCAGAAGAATTAAGGTCTCTGATACTGGCATGTTCAGGGCTGTATTTGGAAATCAGTGCTGAATCAGCATCCACTACCCTAGGTAATATTTCTAAACTTAATGTAGAAGCCTTAAATCGAAGCGCACAAAACGTATCCCTAAGAGAAATTAAATTCATGGGTTCAGAAACAAATATGCTGCCCAATAAAGTTTTATCAGAAAACAAAAAGGAAAACTTTAGCATTGAATTCTCCGTTCCCGAAACAACCACTATTTCCGGACCATACTGGTTAAAGGAACCAGGTAGTTTGGGCATGTATACCGTTAAAAGCCAAAAAATGATAGGGAAGGCGGAAACACCCAGTGCTTTCAATGCTCAATTCACTCTAGATTTTGATGGTGTTGAAATTCATTTCATCAAACCTGTTGTATTCCGACATTCAAAACCAGACAGAGGGGAATTATATGAACCTTTTGTGGTACTTCCAGAAGCAACTTCCAAAATAGAAGAAAAAGTTTTAATTTTTTCTGATTCCAAAACTAAAGATGTACTAGTAAATGTAAAAGCCGGAAGAGATAGTGTTTCGGGTACAATAACATTGCAACATCCTTTGGGGTGGACTGTTTCCCCAAAAAACAAGTCCTTTTCAATTACGCAAAAAGGACAGGAACAATCCGTTACTTTTAAAATAACACCACCCGATGTGGATAGCGAGGGTAAGATTTCCCCAATTATCACTATTGCAAACAAGTCATATGACAAAGAGCTTGTGGAAATTGGTTACCAACATATTCCCAAGCAATCTATTTTATTGCCTTCCGAGGCCAAAGTGGTTAGAATGAATATTCAAAAATCTGGAGAACATATTGGTTATATAGTTGGTGCAGGAGATAAAGTTCCAGAAAGTCTAGAGCAAATAGGGTATCAAGTGCATATCATTGACCCAAAGGATATCCAAAAAGGATCCCTGGACAAATATGATGCAGTAGTAGTAGGCATTAGGGCATATAATGTTGTAGAAGATTTAAAGTTTAAGCAGCCTATTTTGTTTGACTATGTTGAACGTGGAGGAAATATGGTGGTTCAATACAATACTGCAGGTAGATGGTCCAAACAATTTGAGAATATTGCTCCATACGACCTTACCTTATCTAGAGATAGAGTCACGGACGAGACAGCAGCAGTAAGTATTATAGCAAACAATCATTCCCTCGTTAACTTTCCCAACACTATTAAGGAAAATGATTTTAATGGATGGGTTCAAGAAAGAGGTCTGTATTTCCCTAAAGAATGGAGCTCAGAATTCACACCAATACTTTCTATGAGTGATGAAGGTGAAGACCCAAAAAATGGCAGCCTTTTAGTAGCTCCTCATGGAGAAGGTCATTACATCTATACTGGTCTAAGCTTTTTCAGAGAACTTCCCGCCGGTGTATCTGGGGCTTATAAACTTTTTGCAAATATGCTTTCCGTAGGAAAAAGCGAAGTAAAAACCGAAAGTGATGTCAAAGGATAAAATGGAAAGTAAGGTAGTTTGGAAGAAAGAATATTCAATAGTGCTTCTCCTCAATTTTGCTTATATTTTGATTTTTTACTTCATAATGGTATTAAATAACTAAAATTTTTAATGGGCGTATTAGATTGGATTGTTCTAGGTAGTGCACTATTATTTATTGTTGGATATGGGGTCTGGAAAACCCGAGGAAGTAAAAATGTGGATGATTATGTTCGCGGTGGTAATGATGCCAAATGGTGGACAATAGGTCTTTCAGTAATGGCCACCCAGGCCAGCGCTATTACTTTTTTATCCACTCCAGGTCAAGCTTTTCATGATGGGTTAGGTTTTGTACAATTCTACTTTGGATTGCCATTGGCCATGATTTTTATCTGTTTGGTATTTATTCCTATTTATAAAAAACTTAAAGTTTTTACTGCATATGAGATGCTGGAAGGCCGGTTCGATTTAAAAACTCGTACCCTAACTGCAATATTGTTTTTAATTCAAAGAGGTTTAGCCGCTGGAATAACAATATTTGCCCCTTCCATCATACTTTCTGCCGTATTGGGTTGGGACTTGCGCACATTGAATGTTATAATTGGGATTTTGGTAATCATCTATACGGTATCAGGAGGTACCAAAGCTGTTAGCGTAACCCAAAAACAACAAATGTTCATCATTATGGTGGGCATGTTCTTTGCTTTCTTCTTTATCCTTGGATCCCTTCCTACAAATGTATCCTTCGGTGAAGCTTTAAAAATAGCGGGAGCAAATGGTAAACTGGAGATTTTGGACTTTAGTCTTGACACTAATAATAGATATACCTTTTGGAGCGGTATAACTGGGGGGTTCTTTTTAGCGCTCGCCTATTTTGGCACGGATCAAAGTCAAGTACAACGTTACCTTTCCGGCAAATCTGTTCGCGAAAGCCAGCTGGGGCTTATTTTTAATGGTGTTTTTAAAATTCCAATGCAGTTTTTCATATTACTGGTTGGTGCAATGGTGTTCGTTTTTTATCAGTATAACCCATCCCCATTAAACTTTAATCCGGCTGCTACACAAGCGGTAATGGAATCGGAGTATTTGGGGGAATATGAAGCATTGGAGCAAGAACATTTAGCATTGGAGCAGGAGAAAAGAATAGCACAAAATGCTTTTTCGGCAGCTTTGGAGTTGAAGGAATACAACGCTATTGAACAAGCAAAACAAGACATTTTAAAAATCAACCAAAAAGAAAGGGCAAGTAGGGATACAGCCAAAACTCTTATAGCAAAAGCCAATGATTCCGTAGAAACCAATGATAAGGATTATGTTTTTATTCATTTTATCTTAGATAATCTACCTACTGGACTCATTGGACTTCTTCTAGCCGTTATCCTTTCCGCTGCCATGTCTTCAACCGCATCTGAGTTAAATGCCCTTGGAACCATCACTGCATTGGACTTATATAAAAGAAACAAAAAAGAGGAAAAAAATGAGAAACATTATGTTCTCGCCACCAAAGGATTTACCCTACTTTGGGGTATCATAGCTATTTGTATTGCCTGTGTTGCCAATCTTTTTGACAATCTTATACAACTGGTAAACATTATCGGTTCCATCTTTTATGGTAATGTTTTAGGTATCTTCCTTTTGGCGTTCTTCTTCAAGTTTGTTAAAGGAAATGCCGTATTCATTGCCGCAATTGTGACCCAAGTTATTGTAATTATTGGATGGTATATGGATTGGATGTCTTACCTCTGGTTAAATGCATTTGGATGTATTTTGGTCATTTGTCTTGCCGTACTCATTGAAAGCTTCGATAACTTTCTAAGTAAACCTCCATTAAAAGCATAAAAAAACCCACGCTAACACGTGGGCTTTTCAATTTTAAAAAAAGAACTCTTAAAGAGCTCCCCATTCTTTTAAAGAATCTTTGTTCATTTTAACATAGTCATCATTTCCTGCAGTTTCAGATGCAGCCAATGATTTTTTAGCGGTTTCAATAGCTGCTTTCTTATCTCCAGCCTTGGCATATATTAAAGACTGCTGACGCAATTGCCAAAATCTTGGCTCTTCTGTCATAGACATTGCTTTTTCCATCCATTCTTTAGCTTTGGAAATATCTTTGTCCGCATTTAAATAATAAACCGCCGCAGTATAATAATCTCCTGCACTAGGTCCTGCCAAAGTATTCTCAATATCTTTAAGAACAGCTGCATCAGAAGGAACAGTAAAAGGAATTGCTACATATACCTTCTCCCATATAATTCCAAGGTTAGCACCAGTACTTTTTAAATCATCAATGGTAATCGTGAACGTTTCAACGGGCATAGGCATTGGATAGACTTGAACTGTGGTTTTTGCCACTACTTTACTATCATCCCATTCTCTAGGAGTTCCGCCACCTTGAGTGTCAGTATAAAAGAATACTTCCCAGTTAGATTCACCTGGTTTTGTAAAAATTGAATATGTCCCAGCTTTAACTTCTTGATCAGCTATGGTAACATCCGTACTAAAGCTAATTTTTGTGTATGCATTGGCTCCTGTTCTCCATAGTTTATTGTAAGGAACCAAGCCTCCAAAAACTGTTCTTCCACGCATGGAAGGTCTTGAATAATCAACAGTAACATCCGTTAAACCAACCTTTTGTTCCAACTTGGAAGAAGGGCTTGGAGCGGGTGTATTAATCTGAGCTTCCACAGTAAGGGAGACAGATACTACGCATAGTAATAAGAGTAATTTTTTCATTAGAAAGTGTTTTAGATTTGTTAGTGCAACAAAGCTAAATATAAAGGAATGTTAGGATTGTTAAGAAACCCTTAAAAGAGCTATTCACTATAGGGTAGCTTATCCAACTTTATTTCAACTCAAAAAAAGTAAGAATAGAAATCACTATTTTGTTTAATGTTTTATGTTTTTTATTAAACAATTTGAAGTTATCTTTGTAAAAACTCTCAAATGAAATTGTATCAGCTTTGTTCAACCCAAGTATTGCCAATATCTAAACAAGAAGCTTGGGATTTCCTTTCTAGTCCCAAAAATTTGAAGGTAATTACTCCAGACCATATGGGGTTTCATATATTGTCGGGAGCAGACAAACCCATGTTCCCAGGACAAATCATTCAATACATTGTAAAACCGTTTCCTTTTTTCAATACAAAATGGGTGACCGAAATTACACATGTTGCCAGTGGTGAATACTTTGTTGATGAACAGCGTTTTGGTCCCTATGCACTATGGCACCATAAGCATTTTCTTAAAGAAGTGGAAGGAGGGGTTTTAATGGAAGATATTATTGATTACAAACTTCCTTTCGGTATTTTGGGTCAGTTGGCCTACCCCTTCATAGTGAAAAAGCAACTACGGGAAATTTTCAAATACAGAGAGCAAAAATTGATTGAGCTTTTTGGTGAAGTTGAGGGTACCCCAAACACATTGGAACTTAAATCAATTTAAAAGAATGAAAAAGAATATTTTACTTATTGGTGGATCGCATGGTATTGGTTTTGAAATGATTAAAAACCTAGCGGAAGAGAACAATGTTTACATTGCTTCAAGAACCAATGAAGAATTAGAAGATATAGATGTACATCATATTCCTTTTGATGCCACTACAGATATTTTGGATGAAACTCAACTTCCTGATGAAATTCACGGTTTCGCTTACTGTCCCGGCAGTATAAATCTAAAACCGTTTAAAATGTTGTCTATTGACACTTTTAAAGAGGACATGCATTTGAATTTCTTTGCTCTTGTGAATGTAGTCAAAACAATAATCCCAAAAATGGCGGAAGGCTCAAGTATGGTATTTTTTAGCACCGTTGCAGTAGGTACTGGAATGCCGTTTCATACAAGCGTTGCAGCGGCAAAAGGTGCTATCGAGGGGTTTTCCAAGTCAATGGCGGCAGAGTATGCACCAAAAATACGCGTGAATACTATTGCCCCTTCATTGGTAGATACTCCTCTTGCAAAACGTTTACTCAATAATGATAAGAAAAAGGAATTAATGTCAGAAAGACATCCATTAAAAAGATTTGGAAAAACAACGGATATTGCCAACTTAGCAGTCTTCTTACTAAGCGAAAAAAGTACTTGGATCACTGGTCAAATTTTAGGAGTTGACGGAGGAATGTCCACTTTAAATGTAAATTAATGAAAGACAAGGTTAGCATTTTTTGGTTTCGACGAGATTTACGTTTAGATGACAACGTAGGGCTATACCAAGCTTTGCAAACCGAGTACCCAGTGTTGCCCATTTTTATTTTTGATACTGAAATTCTTGAAAAACTGCCCAAGAATGATGCAAGGGTTTCTTTTTTTCATGAGCAGCTTCAAAAGATGAAAAAAGAACTTCAAAACAAATTTGAAAGTGGTATTGGCATGTACAAGGGTAATCCACTTACAGTTTTTGAACAGCTTTTAAAAGAATTTACAATAGATTCCGTCTTCGCCAACCATGATTATGAACCCTATGCCAGAGATCGTGATAGACAGGTACAATCATTTTTAGAGAAGAATGATATAAACTTCCACACATTTAAAGACCAGATCATTTTTGAAAAGAACGATATCCTGAAAAATGACCGAAATCCTTATGTGGTCTACACTCCCTACAAAAACCGATGGAAAGAAAACTTTAATCCTTCTCTGCATTTGATAGACTATGACACATTTTCCAACTTTCATAAACTATATCAGAAGACAAATCTGCCCAACATAGAGCTCAGCGATATTGGTTTTGAATCTTCCGATATACAAGTCCCCGATTTTAAGGTTACCCCCTACCTTATACAGCACTATGAAGAAACACGAAACTTTCCATCAAAGGAAAATGGCACTTCACGATTGGGGCCTTACTTGCGGTTTGGAACGGTTTCCATACGGAAAATGATGAAAAAGGCCATTGCCGAGGAAAATGAAGTATTTTGGAACGAATTGATTTGGCGTGAATTTTTCATGCAAATTTTATGGCATTTTCCAAACACGGTGAACAATGCTTTCAAACCCAAATATGACCGTATTGTTTGGCGCAACAATGAAGCAGAATTTGAGCTTTGGAAAAAAGGTCAAACAGGTTATCCGCTGGTAGATGCTGGTATGAGAGAGTTAAATACAACGGGGTTCATGCACAATAGGGTCCGTATGTTGACTGCAAGTTTTCTATGCAAACATCTATTAATAGATTGGCGCTGGGGAGAAGCCTACTTTGCTGAAAAGTTGCTGGATTATGACTTGGCCAGTAATATTGGAAACTGGCAATGGGCCTCTGGCAGTGGTGTAGATGCCGCTCCATATTTTAGAATATTCAACCCCACTACTCAAGTGGACAAGTTTGATGGTAAAAAGGAATACATCAATAAATGGGTTCCTGAACTTCAAGATCTTACCTACCCTTCAAAAATGGTTGACCATAAAATGGCTCGTGAACGTTGTTTAAAAGTTTACAAAGAAGCTGTAGGTTAACTCTTTTTCAGTATTTTTAGTATTCGTTTTTATTGTTTAGGCTTCTTCCTATTCAAAGTAATAATTTGCCTAATGATATTGACTTTCTAACTACGGACTAATTCAAACATTATAAAATGAAAAAATTAACCACACTCGTACTTCTTTGCCTGCTTTCCATGCAGATGACAGCGCAAAAAATGAATTCAAACAAGAAAGCAATTGTTGCCTCTGTTGAAGCACATAAAGAAAATCTTATCAAGATAAGTGACTCTATTTGGACACTTGCAGAAACAGCTTTTAATGAATCTAAATCTGCAGAGGTTTTGGCAGATTATGCTGAGAAAAATGGATTGACCGTTACTAGAGGTGTAGCGGACATCCCTACTGCATTTACTGCTACGTATGGCTCCGGAAAACCCGTGATAAGCGTTTTGGGGGAATTTGATGCACTACCGGGCCTTTCCCAAAAAACAGAGCCAACCAAAAATCCACGAATTGACGGAGCACCAGGCCATGGATGTGGACATAATATGTTTGGTGCAGCCAGTTTAGGGGCAGCAATAGCAATTAAAGAACAAATAGAAGCTGGAAAATTAAAAGGCACCGTGAAATTCTTGGGAACGCCTGCGGAAGAGAAGTACTTTGCAAAAGTTTGGATGGTAGAAGCTGGACTTTGGGATGATGTTGATGTGAACGTAAGCTGGCACCCGGGAGCCAACATTGAAGCTGATGTACAGAGCGGTCTTTCTTTAATAGATTTTATAGTCGAGTTCTACGGACAAGCAGCGCACGCCTCTGCAGATCCATGGAATGGTCGCAGTGCTTCTGATGCTCTGGAACTGTACACAACAGGAATGAACTATTATAGAGAACACATATTACCAACATCCAGAATCCATTACCATATTCAGGATGGTGGACAAGTTGTAAACGTTGTGCCAGATTATTCTAAGATTTGGGTAAGGGTACGCGATCCTAAACGTAAAGTAATGCTTCCTACTTATGAGCGCGTTAAAAAAATGGCCGAGGGAGCAGCGATTATGGCAAATGTGGATTATAAAATATCCTTGGTATCCGGGATTTATGAAGTTTTGGTAAACAGGGCTGGAGGAGAAATTATGCAAAAGAATTTGGAGCTTTTGGGTCCAATTTCGTACACCGAGGATGAAATCACATTCGGCAAGGCCATTCAAAATGCAACAGGAAAACCTGAAATAGGAATGGATAGCAAAATTCAGCCTTTACGAGAAACGGAAAAAAGTCCAGGAGGTGGTTCAACAGATGTGGGTGATGTAAGTTGGAATGTGCCAAACATTAACCTAAGTGTAACCGTGGCACCCAAAGATACGCCTTGGCATTCATGGGCAGTTGTAGCTTGTGGCGGTATGAGCATTGGCCATAAAGGAATGGTTTATGCATCTAAAGCAATGGCTATGACCATGGCAGACTTGTTCGATAACCCAAAGTTGGTGGAAAAAGTTAAGGAAGAGTTCAAGACCAGAAAAGGCGACGAAAAATACGAAGCCATGATTGACGGTCCACCACCTATCGGAAAAAACTAGACGGAATAGTTGAGTTCTGTTAGATAAAATAGCGCAAAAAAAGGAACGCTATAAACCTTGAGGTAAACAATAAAAATGAAGAAGTATTTAGTGGTATTTGCCATGGGATTGATTTTTCAGTCCCATGGTCAACAAAATAAATTGTCTCTTTTTGATAACCTAATTGGAAAAACTTGGAAGGCTGAAGGCAAATGGGGTGATGATTCAAAATTTAAGCAGGAAATTGAATTTAAATACAGTTTGGATAGCACTCTTGTTCTTACAGATGCCTTAGGTTTTACTAATGAAGAACGAACGGTTTATGGTCATAGAAACCATGGTATTCGAAAGTATGATGAACAGTCAAACACCATAAAGTTTTGGGAGTTTGATGTTTTTGGTGGAGTAACCGAAGGTACCGTTACAAGCAAAGGCAAAGATATTATTTATACCTACACTTATAACGAATCAACAGTTACGGATTATTGGCAGTATGTTGATGCCCATACCTATAATTTCACCGTTGGTGATTTTGAGAATGGACAGTGGAAGCAAAAATATTTAAGTACTCAGTTTACCACTGCCAAACAGAATGGGGTGAGTTTTAATTTTGACCATCAATCCCTTGTAGTAACAAACTTGATGAAAACAGGTGATTTTTATAAAGATGTTTTTGGTTTTGAAGAAATTCCGCATCCAGAGCGAAAGCCTGGATTCAGGTGGTTCAATATTTATGGAAATTCGCAATTACACTTGATTAAAAAAGATATCATTGAATTCAAAAAGGATAAAAGCATTCATTTGTGCTTAGCGGTCCAAAATTTGGAAGGTTTTGTTGAGCGCTTAATTTCAAAGGACATTGACTTTTATGACTGGCCCGGTAATAAAGGCTCCGTAACGGATAGAGCAGATGGTGTAAAGCAAATTTACATTCAGGATCCTGAAGGGTATTGGATTGAAATAAACACAGCAAAACATTAATCATGAGTCATGCTATCTTGCAAACATTTCCGCTAGGGTTTCCGTGGCAGACCCAAGATCCTTTTCTTTTTTGCGTATATCATTTGGACCATTACCCAAAAGGAACCGAAACCATGGGTCCCGACCCTAAACTTCTTGAAGGTAGAAACATTGGGAATGATTTCACAACAAAAGATGGATGGCGAATGTATCATGGCCAGACCATACCTGGGTTTCCCTATCACCCCCATCGTGGGTTTGAGACCATCACCATTGTAAACAAGGGTTATTGTGATCATTCCGATTCTTTAGGTGCTGCTGGAAGATTTGGTGATGGCGACACACAATGGATGACCGCAGGAAGTGGTGTGCAACATTCTGAAATGTTTCCTTTACTGAATACAGATAAAGATAATCCCTTGGAGCTTTTTCAAATTTGGTTGAACTTACCTAAAGCCGACAAGTTTGTGGAGCCTCATTTTAAAATGCTTTGGCATGAGGATATCCCGATTATTGATGAAGGAAATGCTCAAATAAAGGTGGTTGCCGGAAATTACAAGAATACCCAAGCCAATGACCCTGCTCCAAATTCATGGGCGGCTAAAGTGGAGAATGAAGTGGCTATTTGGAACATTCATGTAGAAGCCAATACAGAATACACCTTACCAAAAGTGGGTACATTAGCTACCCGAACCTTATATTTTTATGAAGGTTCCGAAATCTATTTTGGAGATAAAAAGGTTAATTCAAATTTTGGAATTGCATTAGATCCTTTTCAAGAAACAACTATAAAAATAGGTTCTGAGAAAGCACACTTCTTAGTGCTACAAGGAAAACCTATTGATGAACCTGTTGCTAAATATGGCCCATTTGTTATGAATACAGATGAGGAGATTCAACAAGCCATGGAAGAATACCGCTTAACCCAATTTGGTGGTTGGCCTTGGCCCTACCCAGATAATGTACATGAAAAAGAAAAGGGTCGTTTTGCCAAATACCCAGATGGTACTTTGGTAGAAAAGGGCTAACTCTTCATGCAATTTCTTCATCAATCTGGACGCAAACAGATACAGTATGATTTTCAATTTGATAAGAATTAACGATGAGTAATTTATACATTGTACCATGAGCTTGGAAAAAAATAAACAAAACGCAATTGAATTCTATAGAATGGCCTATCTGGGGAATCCAAAATTGGCCATTGAAAAATATGTAGGTAACGAATACATTCAGCATAATCCAGATGTTGCGGACGGAACCCAGGGATTTATCGATTATTTTGAACGAATGCAGAAAGAATACCCAGAGAAATCTATTGATTTTGTAAGATGCATTGCAGAGGGAAACTTGGTGTCATTGCACACGCATCAAAGCTGGCCAAATGATGACCATTATGTAACCATGGACTTTTTCCGGTTTGATGATACAGGAAAAATATGCGAGCATTGGGACGCTATTCAACAAATACCGAAGAAATCGGCCAACCCTAATACGATGTATTGATTCTATTACACCCATAAAACATCAAAATGAGTTGGATAAAAACAATCAATTATGAAAGTGCCAATGCATCCCTTAAAAAGATTTACGATAGAGTAAAAGGGCCAAATAACAAGGTGGACAACGTTCTCAAAATTCATAGCTTGAGACCACATAGTTTGGTGGGGCACATGGCTTTGTACAAAAATGTACTGCACAATTTCAACAATACGCTGCCAAAATGGTACTTAGAAGCGCTCGGAACTTTTGTAAGCCATTTAAACCAATGTGACTATTGCTTTGACCATCATTATGAAGGATTTAAAAGAATATTAAATGATGACCCTAAGGCGGAAGGATTTCGCAATGCTGTCATGAACGGTAGCACCAAAGACTTTTTTACAGACCAATACTTTGCAGGATGTCAATACGCTGAAAAACTCACTTTGCATCATAGCACTATAGAAAAGAAAGATATTGAAAACCTTAAACAAGTTGGGTTCACTGAAGGAGAAATCCTTGAAATAAATCAGGTAACCAGCTATTTTAACTATGTCAATAGAACCGTAGTTGGTTTAGGGGTTGATACGACGGGAGACATCTTGGGACTTTCGCCAAACAATAGTGACGACCCAAATAGTTGGAACCATTCTTAAAAACTGAAAATTCTTTTAAACTCTTACAATCTTAGCGCCGATAGCTCTTAGACGTTCGTCAATATTCTCATAACCACGATCTATCTGCTCTATATTATTAATAGTAGATGTTCCTTTCGCAGAAAGCGCAGCTATCAACAAAGAAACTCCAGCTCTAATATCTGGGGAAACCATTGTAGTAGCTTTCAAGGTAGATTTAAAATCATGTCCTATCACCGTAGCTCGATGAGGGTCGCATAAAATAATTTTGGCCCCCATATCTATCAATTTATCCACAAAGAACAATCGGCTTTCAAACATTTTCTGATGGATGACCACTTCCCCTTTTGCTTGGATTGCCACAACCAATAAAATACTAAGCAAATCCGGAGTTAAACCAGGCCAAGGTGCATCTGCAATAGTAAGGATTGAGCCGTCTATATAATTCTGCACTTCGTATCCGTCTTCATGCTTTGGAATATAAATATCATCCCCTTTCCGCTCTAGCCTAATACCTAATTTTTGAAACGCATTGGGTATTTGTCCCAAATCATCCCAACTCACATTTTTTATGGTAAGTTCACTACGGGTCATCGCCGCCAAACCAACCCAGCTACCAATTTCAATCATATCCGGTAACATGGTATGTTCTGTTCCTCCTAAAGAATCGACTCCTTCAATGGTCAAAAGATTGGAACCAATACCAGATATCTTAGCTCCCATTCTGTTCAACATCTTACACAACTGTTGCAGATAAGGTTCACATGCTGCATTGTAAATAGTGGTAGTACCTTCTGCCAAGACAGCGGCCATAACAATATTTGCAGTTCCAGTGACTGAAGCTTCATCCAAAAGCATATAGGTACCCTTGAGTTTTTCCGCTTCTACGCCATAAAAATATTCTTCTTTATTGTACCTGAACTTTGCTCCTAGTTTTATAAATCCCTCAAAATGCGTATCTAAACGTCTTCTTCCAATTTTATCTCCACCTGGTTTAGGAATATAACCCTTACCAAATCTGCCCAATAATGGACCTACGAGCATAATGGAGCCCCTTAATCCGCGACCATCCTGCTTAAACTGATCGGACTGCAGGTATTCTAAATTGACATCATCAGCCTTGAACGTATAACAGCCTTTTCCTTTTTTTTGGATTTTAACTCCTAAATCTTCCAATAAAGCGATAAGCTTATTGACATCGATAATGTCTGGAATATTATTGATAGTAATTTTTTCCCCTGAAAGCAAAACCGCACAAAGAATTTGTAGTGCTTCGTTCTTTGCGCCTTGAGGTGTAATTTCACCATGAAGTTGGTGCCCACCTTCTATTCGAAATGTTCCCATGTAATCCTCTGGAATTTAATACCTTTTTTTACCTCTGTTGTTTCTTTGGCCCTTCTTATTGTTGTTATTGGTGCCATTTCTATTAGATTTGGCCAAACGATTCTTAAGGAATTGTCCACTATCCGTTAAACTCTCCCCGTTTGGTGCCAAGTCAATCTGTCCATCACTCAAGTCTTTTAAATGATTAAAAATGGCTGAATCTTCTACGGTATCCTTGTTCCAGTTTAAATAGCATTTTTTCATGTGGTTTGCAATGGCATATTCCAAACCAGAACGCATATCTCCCTTTTCCCAGCTTATGGCAACATCTACCATTCTCTTAATGTTATTCCCATAAAACCTGTATTTAGGATGGTTTTGAGGATATTCTAAAGGTTCTGGACGCTGTTGCAATACTTCTTTTGGAGTAATGGGAAAAGGTGAATCCACATCCAATTTAAAATCGGACATGATAAAAAGTTGGTCCCATAGCTTATGTTGAAAATCCGGGACATCACGAAAGTGAGGCTGTAGATTGCCCATTACACTTATAATGGATTTGGCAACTTTGTTTCGTTCTTCCCTATCCACTATGGAAACTGCATGATCCACCATTTTCTGAAAATGACGGCCATACTCGGGAATAATGAGCTTAGAGCGCTCTGTATTATATTCTAAATTCTCTACTAAGTTCAAATTTAAGAGTTTAATGAAGTTAAATTATTGGGAAGTCTATCCGATAACGTTCGCAAAATAATAAAATTATGGCAATCCGTTAGATTTAAAGGGAAATAACCCCTTCTATAGTTGATACTTCCTTGTATTTGGCAATTACCTCGTCTGGACTATCTAAATGTACGGTAATTGAAATACTGGTATATGTACCTTTTTTAGATTTTTTTGATTCTATAACCGCCCCTGTGTTGTTGAAAATATCATTTATTTGCCCAATTCGCTGCTCATCGGTTGGCACAATAAATTTATATAAATAATTGGATGGCCATTTTGTGCTGTCCAATAACTGTTCTTTAAGCCTAGAATAAAACTCATCGGATTTCTCCTTCTCCATCCTGCAATTTTTTTACAAAGATATGGGTTAGTCTACAATTTTTTTTCCTTCTTCCTATTTCATTACTTTGTGTTTGTAAATATTAATGATTGAAGAACGATAAGGTAGTTATTACAGGAGCCCCGGGAACAGGGAAAACATCTATCATAAATGGACTGGAAAACAAAGGTTTTCATTGTTTTCATGAGATTATAAGGGATATGACCTCAAATGCCAAAAAAGAAGGTGAACCAGAAGCTTTTGTATCTAACCCTTTGGTCTTTGTAGAGGATGCTTTGCAGTTTAACAAAGATTTACTTTCTGGTAGGACACAACATTATAAAAATTCATTAGAATTAAATGTTCCCATTAGTTTCTTTGATCGTGGTATTCCAGACGTACTTGCGTATATGGATTTCTTTGAACAAACCTATGGGAAAGAATTCATTTCTGCCTGTGAAGACCATCGCTACGACTCCATATTCATTGTGCCGCCATGGCAAGAGATTTACATTTCTGATAATGAAAGACTTGAAACGTTTGATGAAGCAGAAAAAATTCATGATGCATTGATCAATACGTATACTAAGTTCGGTTATGACCCTATTATTGTTCCAAAGAACCCTGTTTCTGACCGAATAGCATTTATTTTGGACACAATTAATCCAAATTAGTGCAAAAAGAAGCCAAAACCATTTTAAAGGAATACTGGGGTCATGATGGTTTTAGAGGGTCTCAAAAAGAAATTATTGATACCGTTACGGATGATAAGGATGTATTGGCATTAATGCCCACCGGTGGAGGAAAATCCGTTTGTTACCAAGTTCCCGCATTACTAAAAGAAGGCATTTGTATCGTAGTTTCTCCTTTAGTTGCTTTAATACAAAACCAAGTAAGTCAACTTAAAGAAAAAAACATCAAAGCTTTGGCGCTTACAGGTGGTATTTCTTTTGAAGAACTTAATAACCTCTTGGATAATTGTCTATATGGTAATTACAAGTTTTTATACTTATCTCCTGAGCGTTTACAGCAATCCATAGTTCAGGAAAGAATTAGGGAAATGAACGTAAATGTTATTGCCATTGATGAAGCACATTGCATCTCTCAATGGGGCAATGACTTTAGACCTGCTTATCTAGATTGTGCTATTCTTAAGGATTTGGCCCCAAACGCCCCTATGATTGCGCTTACTGCCACTGCAACACCAAAAGTGATAGAAGACATTGTTGAAAACCTACAGTTAGATCAGGCTAAAATATTTAAAGATTCTTTTTCTAGGTCAAACATTGTTTTTAAAGTAAAAGAAACGGAAGATAAACGCTATCAGTTAAAAAAACATGTAAGCACTTTTCCAGGAAGTTCAATCGTTTATGTGCGCTCACGTAAAATGTCTGTATTTCTTTCTGAGTTTTTGAACAAAAATGGTTTTAAAGCTTCATTTTTTCATGGAGGTATTCCCAAGGCAGAAAAAGAGGAAAGGTTAGAGCAATGGTTAAAAGAGAAAGTAAATATTATGGTTGCTACCAATGCTTTTGGTATGGGTGTGGACAAACCTAATGTACGGTTGGTCGTTCACTATCAAATTCCGGATAGTTTAGAAAGTTATTTTCAAGAAGCAGGAAGAGCGGGAAGAGACGGCAATACATCAACAGCTATTTTGGTTACTACAAAAGAAGATGAAGAATTGGCCAAACAACAGTTTTTATCTTCCTTACCGGATGTAGATTTTTTAAAGAAACTATATGTACAACTGAATAACTATTTCCAGATTTCGTATGGAGAATCAATGGCAGAAACTTTTGCATTAAAATTCAACAAGTTTTGCAAACGGTATGAGTTTAATCCTAACATGGCGTATAACGGATTAAGGATTCTTGACCAAAACTCCGTTATTGCATTATCCGATACTTTTAATGAAAAGACTACACTCAAATTTGTAGCTTCAAAAGCAGGTATTTTTGAATACCTAAAAAACAATCGTAAAAAAGCTTCTATCATTCAAACCATTCTGCGCACTTATGGAGGAATTACAGATTATGAAACGAAAATAAATATTCATCTGCTATCTAAAAAAACAGGAGAACGTGAAAAATCCATCAAAAAAATACTAGAACAATTACATAAAGATGGTATTGCAGAATACAAAAACACAACAAGCGATTTAGAAGTCACCTTTTTAGTTCCTAGAGAAGATGATCGCACTATTAACCTATTCGCTAAAAAAATTAGAGATTTCAATACTGTAAAGCAAGACAACATGAAGGCCATGTTGAATTATGTAAAAAACACAAAAATGTGCCGTAGTGTTTTCTTGCTGAACTATTTTGGAGAAAAAGCTACAGAGAATTGCGGTACATGCGATATTTGTAGGGAAAATGACAACGTACCACCAAATTCATTAAAAGATAGCATCTTTGACCTCTTGAAAACTGCACCGCAAACCTCTAGACAATTAATACAGATAGTTAAAGGTGAAGAAAAGATAGTATTGGGCGTGTTACAAGAAATGTTAGAAGACGAATTAATTATATTGAATCATAAAAATGAGTACACCATCCAAACATAATAACGCCTTACGAATTGTATTTATGGGAACTCCCGACTTTGCAGTCGGAAGTTTAAAAAATATTCTTGATGCTGGCTTTAATGTTGTGGGTGTAATTACTGCGCCGGATAGACCAGCAGGTAGGGGAAGAAAAATTCAAGAATCAGCAGTTAAACAATTTGCTGTTGAGCATAACCTTAAAGTATTGCAACCTACCAATCTAAAGGATAAAGGTTTTTTGGAAGAACTAAGAAACCTAAGCGCAAATCTTCAGGTAGTGGTTGCTTTTAGAATGCTTCCCAAAGCCGTTTGGCAAATGCCGCAATATGGAACGTTTAATCTTCATGCTTCCCTCCTTCCCCAGTATCGTGGAGCAGCGCCAATAAATTGGGCCATTATTAACGGTGAAACAGAAACGGGCGTAACTACATTTTTTATCGATGATAAAATTGATACTGGGAATATCATACTTCAAAAAACAGAAACAATTTATCCAGAAGATAATGTAGGTACACTCCATGATAGGTTAATGGAACTAGGCGCTAAATTAGTTGTGGAAACCTGTATACAAATTGCCAATGATGATTTCTCAACTACTGTACAAAAAGAATTTGATGATTTAAAACCTGCTTACAAAATCCATAAAGAAACTTGTAGAATAGATTGGAATACTCCCTTGAATAAAATACAGGACTTTATAAGAGGCTTAAGTCCATATCCCGCTGCCTGGACACATATGATAAATAATGGGAAGGAAGAAAGCATAAAAATTTACAAAGCGAAAATGGAGCCTTGCAAACATGAGCATCCGATAGGCAATCTTTTTTCAGATAAAAAGACTTTAAAAGTTGCTGCAAAAGGGGGGTATCTTCAACTTCTTGAATTGCAATTACCAGGGAAGCGAAAAATGCAAGTATCTGAAATTTTGAATGGTCTAAATCTTGATGAAAATGCATGCCTTCGCTAAACCCTTACTATCACTAGGCTTGCAATTGGTCGATTTTTTTTTCGACTTTATCAACAAACGTTTCAAGTTATTAACAAAAAACCCTATTTCCCTTGGTTTTACTTGCGTTAAAAGCAAATCCATATAAATTTGTTTAGCATTAAAATTATTTTAACAACAATTAATTTAATTCCATTATGAACAAAACAGAATTAATCGATGCTATGGCAGCCGATGCGGGCATCACTAAGGCAGCAGCCAAAAAAGCATTGGAATCTTTCTTAGGAAATGTAGAGGGATCACTTAAAAAAGGAAACAGAGTTTCTTTAGTAGGTTTTGGTTCTTGGTCAGTATCCAGGAGAAACGCAAGAGACGGTAGAAACCCACAAACGGGACAAACTATCAAGATCGCAGCTAAGAACGTTGTAAAGTTCAAAGCAGGAGCAGAATTGAGCGGTTCTGTAAACTAATCAATTAGATTTTTAGATATACAGAAGCACTTCTTTTAAAAGAAGTGCTTTTTTATTTTAACGAAGTTCTAGTTTTTTGTAATTATCAGATATTATGTTACATTTAGAAATAAGAATGTTACACTATGGTTAGCGATGAGCCTAAAAAAGGAAAATTATTGGTTGCAGAACCAACACTTACTGGTGATGTTTCTTTTAATAGGTCTGTAGTCTTACTTGCTGAGCATAATCATGAAGGTTCTGTAGGTTTTATCCTGAATAAACCGTTGGATTATAACATTTGTGACCTTATCTCTGAAATTACAATTCCTTTTAAAGTTTTTAATGGCGGACCCGTAGAGCAGGATAACCTGTACTTTATACATAAGGTCCCAGAGCTTATTGACGATAGCATCGAAATTTCCGATGGTATTTTCTGGGGAGGTAATTTTGAGAAGACTGTTGCACTTATCAATAACAAAACCATTACAGAACAAGATATCCGTTTCTTTTTAGGATATTCCGGCTGGGATTCCAGCCAATTGGACCAAGAACTTTCCTCAAAGTCATGGGTAGTAGTACAAAATGAGTATGAAAGTAGCATCTTGGAAAAATCTTCCAATGCATTTTGGAAAGAGAAAATGGTAGAATTGGGTGGTGATTATTTACTATGGTCCAATGCTCCTGAAAATCCCTCTTTAAACTAGTTTAGCCAATTCTAGCTTTCGCGTTCAATTTCCCTAAAAGACTTTTTGCAACAGTATTTGTATATTCCTTTTTTCGGTACTTGTATATAGGCCTTATACCCTTGATGCTATTTGTAATAAAAAGTTCATCCGCCTTTTGAAGTTCAAACGGTGATATGGATTCCTCCAACAACTCGTAATCCTCCGTGGAGTCAATTACTTCCATTAGTTTTTTTCTAATAATACCATTCAAACAACCATCAATTAAAGGTGATGTTTTTATAGTATTCCCTTTTACCACAAAAAGATTTCCGTTAATCACCTCAACAACTTGTTTATCGTTATTGATGAGCAAACAATTGTCATATCCATTCTCCTTAGCGTAAACACTGGCAACAACATTAAGTATCTTATTGGTGGTTTTTAGATTGGACAGCATGTCTTTGTTCACAAAATAATCTTTGAACAGCTCCACTTCGTACTTTTCCTCATCAACAAGATAAAAGGGGGACTCCAACGGGCTTACTTCTATAACAAATGAAACTTCATTAGTGATAGGGCCATATAATCCTCCTTCGCTTCTAAAGACAGTCAATCTAACCCTAGCTGACTTTGCTTCAAAGCCATTTTCAGTGACCGTTTTTATAATCTCTTCCTCAAGAAACTCCAAAGTGAATTCCATAGGAATTTCCATTCTTAGGATACGCATGGATGCCATCAACCTAAAATAATGGTCTTCCCAAAAAAAGATAGTTCCGTTAACACATCTTACCGTTTCAAAAAGAGCGTCACCGTACTTTAGTCCCCTATTGTTATAATTGAAAATATCTTTTTCTTCTGAAAAAAGTTTGCCATTAAAATTGACCATAAAAAAAGCCTTGAAAAAATCAAGGCCAAATATACGTTATAGTTAAGAATCTCTCTACTTTGATCCAAGTACTTGTTTAAGGTCAGATACTTGGTTTTCCCAAAGCATTTTTGCCTCATCCACTTCATCATCATCTGCAAAGTCAGTTATGAACAATGAAACATCTTTGGTGATTTCATCCACAATAATACGCATTTCAAAAAAGCTGTCGTCCTCATTTTCTTCCCAAGAAAACTTAACAAACTCGTCACTTTTTCGTTTTAACATCTTAGCATTTTCTTCAGAACCATCCCAAATAAAAGTGAACATTTCACTACGGGAATTTACATTGTCTGCATACCATTCAGATAAACCAGAGGGAGTGGAAATATATTGGTAAAGCAACTGTGGAGATGCTTGAATAACAAACTCTATTTCAAATTTAATCTTATCACTCATTATCGTGCTCAATTTTTCCTTTCAACATTTGATATAATTCGGGAAGATATAAAAATAAATATCAAATAATAAATTAATTTGAATTTTGATTGAGCAAAAATTAAACTTTATATTTGCACCCGCTTAACGGCACCATGGCGAGGTAGCTCAGGCGGTTAGAGCGCAGGATTCATAACCCTGAGGTCGGGGGTTCAAGTCCCCCTCTCGCTACCACAAACCCTTGATTTTCAAGGGTTTTTTGTTTTATAGGGATTAGACACATTCGTTCCAAAAACCTTAGGGAGCAAAGCAAGATTGCTATGACAATTGTGCATCTTAAATTACACAACATCTCTGATTCTTAGCTCATTCATTCAACATTTAGCAGGAAATAAGAAGTTGAAGTCAGTTATTAAAGAACCTCTATTAAGGCCAAGGTTCTTTAATAACAACTCGAAAGATTTTAATAGTCTAGTCCAAAATGGTCCATTACAGCATAATAGTCATTTGTATCCACACCTGCATTTTTCATAATTTCCATTTTTAAGTATAAATTTTATTCCTCTTTAATTTTCCTTTCAGCATTTATCTTACTATAAATTTTTACAAATCCATCTGCCGCCTCATGTGCTAAAATCAGTTGATTCTTATTGATTCTTATTGAGTTATTAAATGACCCACCATTGCCTAGATCAAGTATGTCTTTATAGCCTTGCCCGGAATAACGCAACTTAGATTTTGTTAAATGATAGGTTCTGGTGGATTTTAAAGAATCATTTTCATACCTGTTAAACCTGCACTCAGGTGTAAATTCTATGACGATTTTCTTCTTTATTGGAAACCCCCGTCCAGTTATACCTCCGCTTGTTTGCACCAACTGCCATTTTCCTACTACTCTTTCTTGAAGTGATTGAGAAAATACTTGGCTATTGAACCTAAGATTTGTTATTAAAAAAACCAGTATTGCTATGTTTTTCATGTTACTCCCTCTTTCTGAAGATCATGACGTTTTTAAGAGAGCCACTTGACCCAACCTTCTTAGATAAGCTTGGCCTCTTTTGAGATAGCAAGACTAACCCCTATGGTATATCCGCTTTTTTGAAACGAACCAGTAATTAAAATGCTTTCATTTTGGTACAATACATTAACATTGGATAAAATACCAACAATTTCGCCAGTTGAACCGCTTTTCCAATTTAGTTTTACATTTCCTTTATTAACCTTTCCCTTACTGTCTTTGTGAACGTAAATTCTCACCTCATTGCTTCGGCTATTGTCGTTACGTTTTCCTTTAGGGTTGGCCTGAATATAGTCACGACCTTTATAGGCAGTAATTATGCTGTTACGAAATGAAAGATCAAAGGAAGAGGCCACATCTCCCTTTTTTGGAGCTTTAAGAATCGTTAATGAGCCTGTCATAAAATAGGCCCTTTTATTGCCCAGAACATCTTTCATAATACTTGAAAGATCTATCGGGTCATCTACATTAACCGTTGTCGAGGAGTAGCTTAAATTCATCTTTTGAATTTTCAAATCGTTGGCCCTAACTGAAAAGACCATACATACTACTGCGATTGTACTTAAAATTGTTTTCATCATTTTTAGTTTCAAATAATTAATAGTTATGGGGAACTATTTTAATTTGGTAAGACCAAAACCTCAACCCTTCGGTTCTTAGTCCTATTTTCATCGCTATTATTTTCTACCAATGGTTTAGATTCTCCTAGACCTTTTTCTTTCCATCTAAAGTCAACTCCCGGCATAAGTTTTTTTAACTCGGCAGAGACACTTTTTGCTCGCGCCAATGATAATTTTTGGTTGGTTGCTTCACTACCTACATCATCCGTATGGCCTTCTACAATGACACTTCCTTTTTTAAGTACAGAAATACTTTTGGCTAATGTTTTTAAGGCATCAATGCCTTCTGGTTTTAATACAGATTTACCCGTAGCAAATAATACTTTGCTATCTAAGTTCAATCGCATTGCTGCACCAATGGCAGCGATGGCATCTACATCGGCGCCAGGTAGTCCGCTGTCCATTTTTAAATCGGTGAGACGCACATAGTAAAAAAGTTCTCCTTGTTTTACAAAAGGGGCAATGTCAACCTCAGAAACGCCACCATCAATTTTGCCAACCTTTACCCAAGTTTTACCATCTTTTGAAATTTCTAGGTTAGTCGGCTCAATTTGACCAATTTCAAAAATATAGAGGTCGGGGCCATTGACATTGGTCAAGGCATTATCAATAAATTGGATTGTGAGTGTGCCACCAAGCCCCAAACTGTGTATGCCAGATATATCTTCCACATCAAAACCTTTAATAACATCTGGTTCACCCAGGACATTGTTTTTTTGTTGGGTCATTAACTTGGGATGCTTTGCATTTACAACCCTATCAGCAAATGAAAGTTTACCTAAAGGCAGATAGACCACCTTTCTCATATGGCCTACATAAGTTTGCCCAGCTTCTTCTCCAAAATATAAATTGGGGTTTAACTGTTTAAACTTTTTCTTGGCAGCTCTTGCCTTTCGCTCAAAATCCTTTTTAAATATCTTGACCGCTTTTCTTTGATGCTCAATGGTACGCTGGTAACGAGGACTGGCCTTTAATTCACCTGAGGCAATTGCCTCTTCTGTTTTCTCCAGTTGGGCAAGTAATTCTACTGCCTCTTTATCGCTATGCAATTGGCCCGATAATTTTCGTAAGGCTTCTATCTTTTCTAGCTCTACCCCACTGGCTGGGGCTTCATTTTTCCCGGCCACATCTTGCATTAGGTAACCAGCTTCTGTAAGATCCAACTGCTCCATAACGTTGGTGCCGGCCAAGGAATCAATCTTTTTTAATTTGGCCATCGTTGCTTCCGGCCCAGATTCTGCCTGCACCAATAGAATGGCTTCCTCTAAGGAAACTCCAGTGGCTGTATTTTTTGATGCCAATTGCTCTTTTGATATTCTGCCTTTGGCGATATTGCCCTCTTTTACTAACCGGGCTTGCTCTCTATTTTTTATGGCTTCTTGAGCAAGAATTTTTAGGCTATCTGGGTTATTGATAAGTTTTTCCATTTCTTCACGAGAAACTCCGCTGTCTTCGAGCAAATCTAAAATGACTTCCATCGAAATCATTTCTTGCAATGAGCCCATACTGCCATCTTCTGAGCTACCGCTCATTTGCAATAGTTTTTTCAGCGCTTCAACTTCGGGTTTAGTATCCCCTTCTTCTTTATCACCGGTGTTAAAAAGTCCTCCCAGTTGTTCTAGTGAAACTTCTAAATCCTCAGTTGATGCTTCTGATTGGTTTTCTTTGGAATTGATGCTATTTTCAGAATCGACCTCTGAACTGCTATCTTCTTTGGCAGCTTCAGCGCATGAATAAAAAAGAGCAGTTATTGAGACTAATAGGATATAGTTTTTCATTTTTTAGTCAATAATTTTAGTTCTACTATAATATTCTACTAGAGCTTTTGCTTGCTCTTTTATTGCTCTGCTTTGCCTACCATCAGGATTTTGAGTTGTATGACATGTTTCCATGGAAGCTACTACTCTTCTCATAGATTCAATATATTCATCAAATTTGGTGTTATATGCTACCTTAAGAGTTCTTACAGCAGGCATTATATTATCATGTAGGATACGTTGCCAAACAATTGCGCTTACCCCATGGACATTAGACCCAGCATTACCCCATGCTATCTTGTTGTTTATGTCTTTAATTTCATGGGCATAAAAACTTTGAAGGTATTGAAAGTAGGCATCCCTAACTTGTAGTTTGCTTCTCCATTGCTGAAGACAGCGCGTGCAGGCAATTATATCATCACATAAAATAACAATTTGAGCTTCGTTATTTTGATTTTCCTCATCAAACTCTCGATCACGTTCTGATAGCAAAGCAACTTCTTGTTGGAGTTGCCGAACCTGTCTTCTTAACTGCTCTAACTCTTCACCAGTTTGATCAGAAGGAGGTACTCTTTGATCACCATCAGTAGGTTCACCGGGCATGTTTTCACGGTAATCCCTATCAAATTCTTCATTAGCTTCTTTTATTCTTCTTAGAACTTCTGCAGCTTCTTCACCAGTTAATTCTCTAACTCCTGGTGCAGTGTCCATACGAAGAAGAACTGTTTCTAAAGAGGTGTCTCCTGCAACGACCATATCAGCCGCGCCTATATTCATTACGGTTTCAACTGGTACTTGGTTAGCTACATTGCTTGTACGATATTCAACAAATACCGCATCTCCATTTGGATTACCAATAGGTACTGATTTCGGCGCATTGGACTGCGCCATTGTATAAGCCGAAAGACACAGCGCAAACCAAAGAACAAGGGTGGTTTTGGATTTTTGTTTTCGAATTAAAAACACCCCTAGCAATACTATAATTAAGGACAGTAACCCAATAATAACATACGTGAGTGTATTGTCGTTTTTTTCGGAATTAGTTTCAGTAATGCCCTCATTTTTGAAAGATGTCCCATTCTTATCAGTGTCAGCTATAGTTGCAATACCCAAATTACTTAAATGCCTGTTGTATTCTTCTATATCGTCAGTGACTCTAATAAGGCTTTTGGTTGATGGAAATTGCAGTCCTACTTTAACAATAATTAAGTATGGAATACCAGCTACTTTTGAAGACACGCCAATACCGGCAATTCCCATAGTTCTAAATATTTTATCTACGAACTTTTCACCGTCAGTTGAAATTTGTGATTCGACATTATCCCATTTTTCTTTATGAAAACTTAGGTCAATGTTGTGGTTAGGAGCTTTTGAAATAATCCTCACCATCACAGGGGCTTTGACCGAGAGTCCTTTAACCACAAAACGCTGTAAAGAATCAATACCTCCAGTTGTCCACTCCATGGCACCCATATAGGCACCGTCATTAAGCTTGGTGAGTTTTATTTCGTGGGTAACCACTTTTCCAAATGGGTCAATCAATTGTGCATTTCCAAATTGATAAAATGCTAAAAATGTTAGGATTAGTATAGTTCTCATCATAACTCTATTTTCTATGTTTCTTTAATAAATAGTTAGCCAAATCCGTCATTTTAAGGCGTAGTGCTTCATGTTGTTCTTTAGTACGGTCGTTATTTGCGCTTCTAATACCATAGTTCATTAAAAAAGCTTGGTCATAATGTTCATTGTAAATGAGGAGTCTACCGTGGGCGGGTTGGTATGCTAGATAACAGTCACCAGTTTCCGCTAGTTGAATATCCATGCCCATAATTTTTAAGCCTTCCTTTTTTCGTTTTAAATAACTCTCGATTTCTTTTTTATTCTGCGCCTTTGAAGTTGGAAAGGGACCCCATGAGATTCCTGAATCATCACCTAAAGTGTTTTTCCCAAAACCTTTGAGGTTAAAAGTACATTTTCCTTGTCGTGGATATTGCGAGAGGCTAAGGTCAGTTTCAGCTACCTCAAGTACCTGTGATAGTTCAGAAATATCAATATCACATTTAAAGTCGATTAACAGCGCACTGTAGTCCCCGGACTCTAAGGCCTTGGTATCGGCTTTTACTTGGTTAGTTTGAGCAGAACTTGATATAGTGGATGATTCTTTTTTATCGCTTTTACAGGCTATGAAAAGCGTAAATATTAATAAAGCAATTATATTTTTCATTTGTTTAGTTTTAAAATGAGTTATTGTAATCAGCGGTTTCTATGCTGAAATTGGTTTCAACTTCGTCCAAATCAATTAGTACTGTGCATTACTAGCAGTAAAAAAACTTAGCGCTACAATTAATAGCGCCATTCCTATTTTTTTCATATCCCTTACTTTTTGTTAAAACTTATCTTTTTAATCACCTTATTTCTATGGATGATCTTTAAAACATAACTACCATCCTTTAAATGGTTGATATTTAAATAAATCTGTTTTTCGGGGAAACTATCAAGTGTGCCTTTAAGGCTATTATGCTTTTGCTCCATGGCCAACTTGACTTTGAGAAATGCGATTCATAATCACATTCAAAAGCGAATGTAGTTTGTGGTTTTAGAAAGGACTATAAAATATGTAACAAGAGCTATGAGTCATGTAACAAAGCCCTAAATAGTGGTATTTGTAGCGTTGTTCAAGTAGATTTTCTTGCTGCTAAGAATTCTGAAGGAGTACAGTTATAGGCTTCTTTAAAGCATTTACTAAAATAGGCGTGGTCATTAAACCCCACCGTGTAGCCTACTTCTGATATATTGATATCAGAGTTTTTTAGAATTTGAACAGCTAATTTTAGTCGTTGTGATTTTATGAATTCTGAAGCCGAGAGCCCTGTTAAGGCTTTTAGTTTTCTGTGCAATTGCATACGACTCATGTTCATTATTTTACTAAAATCCTCAATCGTAAAAGTTGATGCTTTGAGCTTTTCATCAAGAATAATTTGTACCCGCTCAAGAAAGTTTTCATCAACGGATGTAATTGCGATATCCTTAGGTTTTAAAATAACTTCTTGACTATATCTTGATTGTAACTTTTTTCTTAGTGCAACCAATGAAGCCGTTTTCGATTTTAGAATTTTTTGGTTAAAAGGTTTGGTTATGTAATCATCCGCGCCTGTTTCAATACCTGTCAACTCATTTTCATCACCCGCTTTTGCTGTTAAAAGAATAACGGGAATATGACTGGTGCGCTCATCATTTTTAAGCGTATCGGTAAGCGCAATACCATCCTTTATGGGCATCATTAAATCAGAAATGATGATATCCGGTATGATATCCAAAGCTTTTAAAACACCTTCTTCTCCATTTACTGCTCGTACAACCTCGTATTCTTTTTTAAAGGTATCGGTTAACAAGGTTCTTACGTCCGCATTATCTTCAACAATAAGAAGAATTGGAAGTTCATTGTCTTGCCCTGTTATTTCTTCCTCCAGTTCTTTTGTTTCTTGATCAAGGGAAGTAACAATAGGTAAAGGGTCAATAGTTTCTCTAATCTCAGCATTTTTAAGTTTTTCTTTCTCTAGGCATAACGAAACTTCAAATAATGACCACTTATTTATTTCGCTGGTAACGCTTATCTTCCCTCCATGTAATTCTGTCAACTCTTTTACTAGAGACAATCCAATTCCAGCACCTTCATTTTGGCCATCAGTTTGATAAAATCGATTGAAAATTGTTTTAATTTGCTTATTCCCAAGGCCTTGTCCTGAATTTCTAACCTTAATCCACAAAAAATTATTTTCAATAGTAACCTGAAGAAGAATCTCACCCTTCTCTGGTGTGTATTTTATAGCATTTCCCAGCAGATTGACAACAATGTTTTCAAGAGCTTCCCGGTCAAACCAAACTTTTTCTCCCTTATTTTGAATATCTGTTTTAAAGTTGATATTTTTTTGTTTGGCGAGATATAAAAATGATTCACACCACGCAGCTATCATTTGGGTTGGACTATTCTTCTGCAATAGCAGTTTTCGATTTCCACTATCAATTTTTGAAAGCTCTAAAAGTTGGTCTACTAAAGATGAGAGTCTTTTCGTATTTCTCTGAGCTATTTCAAAATGTTTTCTTTTTTCACCTGATAAATCCGGTTCTTCCAGAGTTTCCTGTATGGGAGAGGAAATCAACGTTAGCGGAGTTCTAAATTCATGTGAAATGTTGGTGAAAAAGTTAGTTTTTAGGGCATCAATTTCACGAAGCTTTATATTTGTTTTTTGACGGTTTCGGTAAAAAAACAAAGTAAGAACCAAAATAGCCCCTACTAAAAAGAGAGAGAAAATATATTGCGTCCTATTCTTGTTTAATATCTGATTCTTTAGTTCAACAATTTGTAACCTTTCCTGATTTTCTTTGTTTTCTTGCTGGCTCTCAATAAAAGCGATATTATTTTTTTTTGCTTCTAAAGTTGTCTTAATTTCATTTAATTCTTTCAATAAATTGTATGCTTTATCTTTATCTCCAATGGCCATATAAGATTCTGCCAACTTGTCTAGAAGAATTAATTTTCTAGCCTTAAAAAGGTTTTTGTTTTCTATAATCTTTAATGCAGTCTCTCCGCTTTGAATGGCGCTTTCATACTGTTCATATTTATTGTAGTAATGCGTAAAATAGGTATACGGTAAGCATAAAAATATGCTGTCCCCAGTTTTTTCAAAAAAATCTTTCGATTTTTTTAGATAGCGAAGGGCTTCTTCTTGCTTATTAGTTAACACATAGGCATATCCAATAGTACCATACAGCACACCTTCTTGATATTTATTCGAATTCTTGTATTCTTCTTCAAGCTGTTTGTATTCTTCCAAAGCCTTGTCCGGGTTGTTCAGATTAAACAACTCTATATGCGCTAACTTTAATTTACAAAAGTTAAAAAACCTTTTGGCCTCTATTTTTTTTGCAACATTAAATGCTTTTAAATAGTATATTTTCGCCCGCTCCGGATAGCTTAAATGCTCATAAATCCATCCTATATTGGTCAAGGCATTACAATGAATAGATGTTTCGCGAGTAAGCTCAATCTTGCTTATGTGCAAAAGTTGGGTTAAAGCACTCTGGTAATCTTCTTTCTTTATATAGTATTCCGCCTGCCTGCGTAAATAAATTGCCTTGTAATAATTATTATCCGTTCTATCTATAAACTCTTTTGCCTTTGCCATATATAGTTTGATAGAATCTTCTTTCTGAGTTTTATAATGGTAATGCATTAAACTCGTATATGCCAAAAATTCGTTGTCCACATCTTTCTCTGCTTTGGAAAGAGACAGCAGCTTGTGATAGTTTGTAAATGACTCTTTAAGGTTTTCTATCCCTAAAAAAATTTCTCCTCTAAGAAATTGTACAAAAAGTAAATGAGAGGTATTGTTTTCTTTTTTTGCAACAAACTCATAGTTGTTGAGGAAGGTTGTCTTTTCTTCAATGTTTGTTAATAGCTCTAATTGATTATATAATTCAATTTTTGATTCCACGCCCCCTAATTTAAACTCAGAAACCTGTAATACGCTATCAATCTTCTTTTGCGTCTGCGCTTGGGATGACAGCACAATAAGAATATGAAAAAGCAGAACATGGCATTTCATTATATTAACTTTAGGTAACTAAAAATAGTAAAATAATGGAGCATCACTATTTATGCCTCTCTTCTTGGCTTTTTTCTTTTCACATAAACTTGGCAATTGGTTTTAGGCCTAAATTTGTGGTATGAAGAATACCATTTCTGAACGGGTTGCAGATTTTCTTAAAAATTTCCCCCCTTTTAATATTCTGGAGGAAGGTCAGTTACAAAGGCTTTCCTACGAAGTATCCATTGTCTACAAAGAAAACAACAGTATAATTTTTACAGAAAATGAAGCACCACATGAGTACTTTTATGTGGTCCATAAAGGAGCTATAGCCCTTGCAAAAAAAGACACAACCAATATTCTGGATATTTGTGATGAAGGTGATATTTTTGGTTTGCGACCTTTAATGGCAAAGGAGAACTACAAATTAGAGGCAAAGGCACATGAAGAAACCATATTATACGCTATCCCAATCAAGGAGTTTAAGCCCATTGCCCTTGAAAATAAACGAGTAGGTGATTTTTTGATTGAAAGCTTTGCTTCCAATACTCGCAACCCATATTCCCTAAAACATAGTGGAAAACTATACGGTGTTTCTAATAGTACTGATACCAACCCGGAAAGTAAGCTTCTAGATCTTCAGCCAGTTCGTTATTCCACAAATTTAGTCACCTGTACGGAAAGCACCAAAATAAAGGTTGTTGCCAATACCATGACCATTAATAATGTTGGCTGCATTCTGGTGGTAAAAGAGGGACTTCCTGTTGGTATCATAACGGATAGGGATATTAGGAATAAAATTTTTACTGGCCTTGTACCTATTACCGGAACCGCTAAAGAAGTTATGACATCCCCCGTTATCACGTATCCAAAGGAACTTACCATTACACAGGCACAAATGGCCATGATGAAAAGTAACATAAGCCATTTGTGCTTAACAGAAGACGGGACTCCTGAAACCCCTGCCGTTGGAATACTGTCCAAACATGATGTAATGGTAGCAATAGGCAATAACCCTGCGGTATTGATGCGAGCCATTAAAAGATGTAACAATACCAAAAGGTTACGTTCCATCAGGCATGGTGTAATGAACTTACTCAGGGGCTATTTAGATGAAAATATTCCCATCGAGTTAATTTCAAAAATTATTTCTGAGTTAAATGATGCGACCATAAAACAAGTCATTAAAATTGTCATCAAAAATATGGATGCCGAACCTCCTGTCAGGTTTGCATGGTTAACCATGGGCAGTCAAGGAAGGAGCGAACAGTTATTGAATACAGATCAGGACAACGCAATTATTTTTGAAGATGTTCCGAAAAACAGACACAAAGAAACTACCGATTACTTTTTGAAACTTGGGGCCATCATAACCAAAGAACTTAACACTATAGGTTATGAATATTGCCCTGCAGAAATGATGGCTTCCAATCCATTATGGTGCCATAGTCTAGGTGAATGGAAAGAGGTGACCACCCATTGGATCAGTAACCCAGGGCCAGACGAAGTGCTTCTGTCCTCTATCTTTTTTGATTACAATGTTACGTATGGAGTTAAAAAACTTACCGATGAGCTTTCCAAGCACATTTTTGAAAGTGTGAAAAAGCATCCCTTGTTCTTAACACATTTAGCTAGCGGAGCTTTACAGAACCCCTCGCCTACCGGGTTCTTTAGAGATTTTTTAGTAGAACAAGATGGGGCTCACAAAGATTTTTTTGACCTTAAATTACGTGCATTAATGCCACTCATAGATGCGGCAAGAGTATTGATTCTTTCCCATTCCGTAAAGTCTATCAACAACACAGCAGAACGCTACAAGAAACTGGCAGAATTAGAACCTCAAAACAAAGAATTTTATTTAGCGTGTTCCTATGCCAGCAAGGCATTGTTAAAATTTAGAACCATTCAAGGTTTGCTGCATAATGATTCAGGTAGGTTTATAGCTTTGGACAAGCTCAACAAAGAAGAAAAAATAAAACTTAAGAGGACTTTTAAGACTATTAAAGAAATTCAAGATCTATTGCAGATACGGTTCCAAATCAAGAATATTTTAGGGTAATGAGACTTTTTCAAAAGAAAAAACAAAAAGATTTACCCAGTTTCTGGAATCACTATTCCAATCAATTCAAGGGTAAACTTCCTGTCAATGTCAATGAAAATAAGTTTGTGATTTTTGATACTGAAACCACGGGTTTTAGTTTTGATAAAGATAGAATTCTTAGTATTGGGGCTTTAAAACTCATCAATAAAAGCATTTTAGTTAAAGAGAGTTTTGAGGTCTATATTTCCCAAACTCATTATGATGCCGATAGTGCTGAGATTCATGGTATTCTTAAAAAAGGGAGGAAAGAATGTATTGCTGAAGTCGAAGCCTTGGAACGGTTCTTATCCTACATTAAAAACCATGTTTTGGTTGGGCATCATGTCATGTTTGACGTTACCATGATCAATGAGGTTCTAAAAAGAAATGGGCTGCCCAAATTGAAGAATCAGACACTTGATACCGGATTACTTTACAAAAGAACCTTACTTACTGCAACTGTACTTCAGAAAAAAGAACAGTATTCTTTGGATGACTTAGCGGAAAAATTCAGTATTTCTAAAAAAGATAGGCATACCGCTTTGGGAGATGCCTATATCACTGTAATAGCTTTACTTGCCATTTTGGATAAACTCAAACCAAAAAATCTTAGTGATCTTATCAAAAGACAAAAACCCTCAAAATTTGGCCTTTGAGATTTATAAGCTCTCTTCTATGATTTTGTCAACAACTTCGGGGTTCAATAAGGTTGAAATATCCCCTAAATTGCCCGTTTCTTTTGAGGCTATTTTTCTAAGAATACGTCGCATAATCTTTCCACTACGGGTTTTAGGCAATCCCGGCACAAATTGAATTTTATTCAATTTAGCTATGGGGCCAATATGCTCCGTAATCATCTGGTTGATCTCCTTTTTCAAGTTATCACGATCTCTAGATTCCCCAGTTTCTTTTAGAATAACGTAACCATACAAGGCATTTCCTTTAATGTCATGTGGGAATCCAACGATAGCAGATTCTGCAACGGCGGGGTGTTCGTTTATAGCATCTTCAATGGGTGCAGTGCCTAAATTATGGCCAGAAACAATAATAACATCATCAACTCTTCCAGTTATTCTATAATACCCCACTTCATCCCTTAAAGCACCATCTCCCGTGAAATATTTGCCTTCATAAGCAGAAAAATAGGTGTCCTTGTAACGCTGATGGTCTCCCCAAATAGTTCTTGCAATAGAAGGCCATGGAAACTTGATGCACAACCGGCCATCGACCTGATTTCCTTTGATTTCTTTACCATTCTCATCCATCAAGGCTGGCTGAATTCCAGGCATTGGTAATGTGGCATACGTGGGCTTGGTAGGTGTTGAAAATGGAATTGGCGAAATGAGCACACCTCCTGTTTCTGTTTGCCACCATGTATCTACAATAGGGCATTTCTTCTCCCCAACGTGGTCATTATACCAGTGCCAAGCTTCTTCATTTATTGGTTCACCCACAGTACCTAAAACCTTCAAACTGGAGAGATTGTATTTGGTAACAAAGTCCAAGTTCTCTTTTGCCAAAGCTCTAATTGCGGTAGGAGCGGTATAGAATTGAGTAACCTTATGCTTTTGAATAATATCCCAAAACCGGCCAAAATCCGGGTACGAGGGAACACCTTCAAACATAACTGTGGTAGCTCCATTGGTTAATGGACCATAGACAATATAAGAATGCCCTGTAATCCAACCAATATCTGCAGTACACCAGTATATATCTTCTTCTCGATATTGGAACACATTTTTAAAAGTGTATGCCGTGTAGACCATATAACCTCCCGTACTATGCATCATTCCTTTAGGGCGACCAGTAGATCCAGAAGTATATAATATAAAAAGAGGGTCTTCTGCTTCCATAATTTCTGGGACACAATCAGAATACGCTTTATCCAATAATGGCTGTAACCATTGATCGCGTCCTTTTTCCATAGAAATATCTGCATTGGTGCGCTTAGCAACCAAAACGGTTTCCACGCCGGGGCACTGTGTTAGGGCATCATCTACAATCCCTTTTAAATCGATGGTTTTATTTCCCCTATAAGAACCATCAGAAGTAAGTACCATTTTTGCTTCGCAATCATTAATTCTTGTCGCCAAAGCAGTAGAAGAAAACCCGGCAAAAACCACGGAGTGAACCGCACCAATTCTAGCACATGCCAGAAGCGAAACGGCCAATTCGGGAATCATGGGTAGATAAATGACCACCCTATCCCCTTTTTGAATGCCTTTGTCTTTTAAAACATTGGCAAACTTGCATACACGTTCATGTAATTCGGTATATGTAATATGTTGTGCTTCTTCCTTTGGATCATTGGGCTCAAAAAGAATGGCCGTTTTATCTCCTCGAATTCGCAAATGTCTATCAATACAATTTTCGGTAATGTTTAACTGAGCACCATCAAACCACTTAATTTCAGGTTTAGAGAAATCCCAATCTAAAACGGTATTCCATTTCTTGCGCCAAACAAAATGTTCTTCTGCTACTTCTTCCCAAAAATCTTCAGGATTACGTACCGATTTTCGATATACTTGAAAATATTCTTCTAAATGTTTGATGTGGTAATTGCTCATAGGTAACTCGAAAATTTTGAGCTTTAAAAATAACAAAAAAGTAACAGCGCTATCATTATTACTTGATTTATCGACAGAAGCATTGCCCATGACCTCAACTTACAAAACAGCATCGACTAATGACTATCCAAAAGAAAGGTACAATAGAAAAACGATTGAAAATCAGAAAGGGTTTGGTGCGATAAAAAGTAAAGTTGTTATTGTTTTAATGCTCAATTGCGTCTCCCGCCCCACTAGGAATTCTTATATTTTCCACAATTTCTTGAACTTTCTCAGGTGGTGGAGAAGTAAATCGAGAAATTACGAGTGCTACTGCAAAGTTGACCAACATCCCCATGGTGCCAAAACCTTCTGGTGAAATACCAAACCACCAATTGTCCGTACCACTAGTTTCTGGATTTCCAATCCATCCCAGCTTAAAACGGGCAATATAATAGGTTGTAATGGCCAAACCAGCTACCATACCAGAGATGGCTCCTTCCCTATTCATCCGTTTACTAAAAATACCCATCACAATTGCCGGAAAAAAGGAAGAAGCCGCCAAACCAAATGCCAATGCTACTACCGACGCAACAAAACCAGGCGGATTAATACCAAAATAACCTGCAACTATCACTGCTAGAACCGCAGAGAGACGTGCAATCAACAACTCTCTTTTATCTGATATATCCCTTGCGAACTGCTTTTTAATTAAATCATGCGAAATGGAAGTTGAAATGACCAACAACAATCCTGCTGCTGTTGAAAGTGCCGCCGCCAGACCACCAGCTGCAACCAATGCAATAATCCAATTGGGCAATCCCGCAATTTCAGGATTTGCCAATACGGTAATATCCCTATCCACGTACAACTCATTTGCTGTCGTGCTAGGGTTGGTTATTTTTCGTTGTCCATAATTAGCTCTGCCTTCAATAAATTGAGGTTTTTTGCCTTCAATAGCTGAACCGGGCAAGTATTGTATTTTCCCATCACCATTTTTATCTGTCCAAGCGATAAGACCTGTATCTTCCCATTTGGTGAACCAAGAGGGAATTTCTTTGTACGGGGTGTCTTGAACGGTTTCCATTAGATTGGTGCGTGCAAAAACAGCTATAGCAGGAGCTGTAGTGTAGAGAATAGCTATAAACAATAGTGCATAGCCCGCGGATTTTCGTGCATCTTTTACTTTGGGAACAGTAAAAAACCTGATAATTACATGTGGAAGTCCCGCTGTACCCATCATCAATGCCGCTGTAATAAAAAACACATCTGTTTTGGATTTGGTACCATCCGTATATGCCGTAAAACCAAGTTCGGTCATCAATCCGTCTAATTTGTCTAGAAGGTATACTCCGTCTTCACCGGCTGAACCAAAACCCAATTGTGGAATTGGATTCCCCGTAGCCATAAGGGATATAAAAATAGCGGGGACCATAAAGGCAAAAATGAGCACGCAATACTGTGCCACCTGCGTATAGGTAATCCCCTTCATTCCACCCAAAAAGGCATAGAACAATACTACCGCCATTCCAATATAGACTCCTGTATTGACCTCCACATCTAAAAAACGAGAGAAAACAACTCCTACTCCACGCATTTGGCCTGCCACATAGGTGAATGAAACAAATAGAGCGGCCACAACTGCCACGGTTCGGGCAACGTTAGAATAATATCTGTCGCCTATAAAATCAGGAACGGTAAACTTTCCAAATTTTCGTAAATATGGGGCAAGTAACAATGCCAAAAGCACATATCCTCCCGTCCATCCCATTAAATACACAGAACCATCATAACCTGAAAAGGCAATAATGCCCGCCATTCCTAAAAAAGAGGCTGCCGACATCCAATCCGCAGCAGTAGCCAAACCATTGGCTAAGGGTGAAACTCCACCCCCAGCTATATAAAATTCTTTGGTCGA
Organism: Flagellimonas sp. CMM7; assembly: GCF_021390195.1. Classification (NCBI taxonomy): domain Bacteria; kingdom Pseudomonadati; phylum Bacteroidota; class Flavobacteriia; order Flavobacteriales; family Flavobacteriaceae; genus Flagellimonas; species Flagellimonas sp. CMM7. The sequence continues at coordinate 4,309,238 of NZ_CP090003.1, forward strand.
CCCAGCTCTAGACCATATGGCAATTCCAATATATAGGGCAAAAGTAAGTCCGACAATGATAAACGTCCACGTTTGAATCTCCATAGTTTATTCGTTTACCTTGTATTTTTTGTCCAACTTGTTCATTAAGCGGACATAGACAAAAATGAGCAGTACAAAAACATAAATGGAACCTTGTTGAGCAAACCAAAAGCCCAACTTAAACCCACCCAAACGGATGGTGTTCAATTCATCTACCAATAAAATACCAAAGCCATAGGAAACCAAGAACCAGATGGTTAAAAGAATAGAGAGATACTTTAGGTTTTCCTTCCAGTATTTCTTGCGTTGTGAAAGTTCCATTTCAAAATTTGAAATGGTAAGATATTAAATTGAATTGAGATACGAAGAAACGTTTTGTCCTATGCGTTCTTGAATATTGGAAACATCCGCTTTTTCAAAAGCCTCGCCCATAATACTCTCATACAGTTCAATGTATCGTTCCGAAACGGATTCTACGTATTCATCACTCATTTCAGGGACAGATTGTCCTTCCAATCCTTGAAATCCATTGGAAATGAGCCACTGGCGCACAAATTCTTTCGATAGTTGCTTTTGAGCATCTCCCCTGGCCTGACGTTCCTCATAGCCATCAGCATAAAAATAACGGGATGAGTCCGGTGTATGAATTTCGTCTATCAAGACAATCTGGCCGTCTTTGGTTTTTCCAAACTCGTATTTGGTGTCTACTAAAATTAACCCTCGTTTGACCGCAATTTCTGTACCTCTTTGGAATAATGCTTGGGTGTATTTTTCCAAAACTTCATAATCAGCTTTGGAAACAATTCCTCTGTTCAGGATTTCAACTTTGGAAATATCCTCATCATGATCTCCTTTTTCGGCCTTTGTTGCAGGCGTTATAATAGGTTCTGGAAACTTATCGTTTTCCTTCATCCCTTCTGCCATCGGTTCTCCACATAGCATTCGTTTTCCAGCTTTATATTCTCGAGCGGCATGTCCTGACATATACCCACGAATGACCATTTCAACTTTAAAAGGTTCACAGGCTTCACCCACTGCTACATTTGGGTCTGGTGTTGCCATTAACCAATTTGGAACAATATCCTCCGTAGCTTGCATCATTTTAGTGGCAATCTGATTTAGAATCTGTCCCTTGTATGGAATTCCTTTGGGCATGACCACATCAAAAGCGGATAGTCGATCTGTGGCAATCATGACCAAAACATCATTTTCTAAAGTATAAACTTCCCTAACTTTTCCTTTGTAGATGGATTTTTGACCAGTAAAGTGAAAATTGGTATCCATTAAAGTGTTTAACATGCGCTGCTAATTATGGTGCTCAATATTCTTGTAAGCGTCAATGACTTTTTTGACCAATTTATGACGAATTACATCTTTATCATCCAAATAAATCATGCTGATTCCAGATACATTTTGCAAAATTAAAAGAGCTTCTTTTAAACCTGAAGTTACCCTCCGGGGAAGATCTATTTGCCCTGGGTCACCTGTTAATAAAAATTTGGCGTTTTTACCCATGCGTGTCAGAAACATTTTCATTTGGGCATGAGTCGTATTCTGAGCTTCATCCAAAATAACAAAGGCATTGTCCAAAGTTCTACCGCGCATAAAGGCCATAGGCGCAATTTGAATGGTACCATCCTCAATGTACTTATCCAATCTTTCTGGAGCAATCATATCGCGTAGTGCATCATAAAGCGGCTGCATATAAGGATCTAATTTTTCTTTTAAATCTCCAGGAAGAAAACCGAGGTTCTCCCCTGCTTCAACAGCCGGGCGCGTTAAAATAATTCGTCTTACCTGCTTTTCTTTTAATGCTTTTACAGCCAAGGCAACACCTGTATAGGTTTTTCCCGTACCCGCAGGGCCAATGGCAAAAACCATATCATTTGTTTTACAAGCATCAACAAGACGTCTTTGGTTTGCTGTTTGAGCCTTTATGAGTTTACCACTGACACCGTGCACCAAAACATCACCACTGCTTTTAGAAGACGCATAGTCTTCTTGCCCATTGCTGGTAAGCACACGCTCAATCATGTTCTCATCCAACTTATTGTATTTGGCAAAGTGGGTAGTGAGCATATCAAAGCGCTTGTCAAACTCTTCCAACAGCTCTTCATCCCCATAAACTTTAATTTTACTGCCACGTGCAACAATCTTAAGCTTAGGGAAATATTTTTTTAATAATTCTATATTTTCATTCCTTTGCCCAAAAAAATCCTGTGGGCTAATCTCTGTAAGTTCTATGATTAATTCGTTCAAAAAATGTGGGATGTTTTAAGGTTATTTTTGAAGAAATTTTATTCTTTCTTTTTTATTTAATTTTACCCCACAAAGTTAACCAAAAATCAATTTGAGCACGGAAAAACATATCAACAGTATTGCATGGCGATCATAACACTAACTACAGATTTTGGGCATAAGGACCACTTTGTAGGTGCCATTAAGGGGACAATCTTAAATAATTTGCCAGAAGTCAGTATTGTTGATATTTCGCACGCCATAAGTCCTTTTAACATTCAAGAGTGTGCCTACATCTTAAAAAACGCTTATCGTTCTTTTCCAATGGGCACTGTTCATGTGGTTGGAGTGGATTCTGAATTATCTCCCGAAAATCAACATATAGTGGTGCTTGTAGATGGGCATTATTTTATAAGTGCCAATAATGGTGTTATTTCTTTGATTACTTCAGAAATAGAACCGGAAAAAGTGATGCAAGTGAACATTCCCAACTTGAATTCCGCTTCTTTTCCAGTGCTTGATGTGTTTGTTCAGGTTGCCTGCCATATAGCAAGGGGTGGAAAGTTAGAGGTAATAGGAAAACCTTTTGATGCCCTGAGGGAATTGAAAGAATTTGAACCAAGAATTACCAATGATGGTAAAACGATAATTGGCAATGTTATTTATATTGATAACTATGGTAATGTAATAACCAATATACAAAGGAGTCTTTTTGAAGCTTATAGAAACGGAAGGGATTTTGAAATAATTGCAAGGACCAACAAAATAAAGGCCATTCACAATAGCTATAATGGAATCATTAACTACAACCTAGAAAAAGGACAACGCAAAGGCCCTGGAGATGCGCTGGCACTATTTAATTCTGCCGCTTATCTAGAGCTGGCCATATACAAAAGTGACCAAAATACGGTAGGGGGTGCTTCCACCCTACTTGGACTCAATTACAGGGACACTGTAACCATAAATTTTCTGTAAATGCTCATCCGTATCGTAAAACTCATTTTTAAACCCGAAAATATTCCTAGTTTTGAACGAATTTTTGAAGAATCAAAACACGGCATATTGGCTTTTGAAGGTTGCTCTTTTGTAGAATTGTATCAAGATCTTAAAAATCCATGTATCTTTTTCACATACAGTTTTTGGGATGAAGAATCAGATTTGGAAAATTACAGAACATCAGATTTCTTCAAAGGTGTTTGGTCACGCACCAAACCACTGTTTGCAGAAAAACCGGAAGCTTGGAGCGTGGCTAAAATTCAATCCTCAAACCAGTTTTAATGTTTGCAATTTTTAAAAGGGAGGTCCAATCTTTTTTCACGTCACCCATTGGGTATATGATTGTAGGCCTATTTTTATTGTTGAATGGTCTTTTTCTATGGGTCTTCAAAGGAGATTTCAACATTTTCGATTATGGTTTTGCTGATTTAGGAAATCTATTTTTATTGGCTCCATGGATTTTTATTTTTTTGGTTCCTGCGATTACCATGAAAAGTTTTTCTGAAGAACGAAAAGTTGGGACCTTGGAACTTTTGTTAATAAAGCCAATATCCATTTGGAAATTGGTTTTGGGAAAATTCTGGGGCGCATTTCTTTTATGTGTAATAGCAGTTTTACCTACCATTATTTATGTATTCGCAATTTCAAATTTGGGAATAACAGAAGGTAATTTTGATTTAGGCGTTGTTTTGGGCTCCTATTTTGGTCTTCTATTTTTGATTGGGGCATATACTTCAATAGGGCTTTTTTCTTCAACACTATCAGACAATCAAATTGTATCCTTTATCATAGGTATTCTGATGTGTTTCCTTCTTTTTAATGGTTTTGATGCAATGTCGTCATTGTTTTCTGATGGAGAAACACAACAATTCATTCAAGAAATAGGTGCTAGGTCACATTTTGATAGTATTGCCAGAGGAATAGTTGACACTAGAGATCTAATGTATTTTGTTTCACTAACACTGTTCTTTTTGTATCTCACTTTTCTACGATTAAAACAATTACCAAGATGATGGCGAAGTTTTTAATTTCTGTTCTTAAAGCACTTGTTGCCGTCATCATTCTAAATGTGATCGGTAGTTTTGTTTCCGCCCGTTTTGATTTGACGGAAGATAATCGCTTTACCTTATCCAAACCCGCAATTGAAGCAGCCAAAAAGTTTGACTCCCCAGTAGTAATAGACATTCTTTTAGATGGAACTATTCCACCAGAGTTTTCCAAGCTAAAAATAGAGACCATTCAACTATTGAAGTCTTTTGCCTCTAAAAACAAAAACATTAAATATAATTTGGTGAATCCCTTAGAGGATGAAACCCAAACACAAGAAACCATAGCAAATTTGCAACGTATTGGCTTAACACCGGCCAATGTAACAGTAGAGGAAAATGGAAAAGTTTCCCAAGAACTTGTTTTTCCATGGGCCATGGTTAATTATAAGAACCAAACCGTTAAAGTTGCACTCCTAAAGAACAAACTTGGCTCATCCACAGAAGAGCGTGTCAATAATTCTGTGCAACAACTGGAATATGCTTTTGCAGATGCTTTCACCAAATTGAATATTACTGAAAAGAAACGAGTAGCCGTTATTAAAGGTAATGGAGAATTAGACGATATTTTCTTGGCTGACTACTTGACAACAATTCAGGAATATTATGACATTGGCGCAATTACTTTAGATTCTGTTATTAAGAATCCTCAGAGAGTTTTAGAGCAATTAAAGGGTTTTGACCTTGCCATTATTGCAAAACCAACAGAAGCGTTCTCAGATGGAGAAAAATACGTCATGGATCAGTTCATTGTAAATGGAGGAAAATCCATTTGGTTAATGGATCAAGTGGCCATGGAGGTAGACAGTATTTTTAAGGGCGGCGGAAGTGCCATGGCCATACCACGAGATTTAAACCTCAATGACTTTTTCTTCAAGTATGGTGTTAGAATAAATCCTGTTTTAGTAAATGATCTTTACTTCACGCAAATAGTATTGGCTACGGGCGAAGGAAATGATTCTCAATACAATCCCGTACCATGGTATTATAACCCTATGGTGTTTTCTAGAAACAACCATCCCATCAATACCAATATTGAAGCAGTACGATATCAATTTGCAAACGCAATGGATGTTCTAGAGAATGATTATCAAAAAACAGTTTTGTTGAGAAGCTCTCCATTATCTAAAACTGAAGGTACTCCAAAACAAATAGGTCTGAATATTTTGGACGCACCACCAAATAAAGAAACTTACAACAACGGTAACCAGGCATTGGCGGTATTAATAGAAGGAAAATTCGCCTCTATGTTTAAAAATCGAGTGAAGCCAATACAACTGGAAAATACCCTAGAAGAAGGAGAGGCAAACAAAATGATAGTGATTTCTGATGGCGATGTTATCAAAAATCAATTAAGAAATGGCAGACCTTTGGAATTAGGTTATGATAAATGGACCAATAGTTCTTATGGGAACAAGGAATTTTTGATCAATTGCATTAATTACCTCTTGGATGATACCGGACTTATAAACATAAGAAACAAGAAAGTATCCATACCATTATTGGATGTTGAAAAAATTGTTGAGCAAAAAGCAAAGTGGCAGCTTGTAAACATTGGAGTTCCGGTTCTTTTAACTTTGGTCTTGGGCATTTTCTTTGGTGCTTACCGTAAGCGTAAATATGCAAGTTAAGTGTTGATAAATTTGTTTCTTTACTTAAACGTTTTAAGATATATTTGTTTCTATTGATTTTATGAGTTTTGCCGACAAGAATATCGATGGGCAAACACAATGCTAAAAAAGAGTTCTGTTAATGAAATTTATCGTATCCAGTACATATTTATTAAAACAACTTCAGGTTTTAGGTGGTGTAATCAACAACAGTAATACACTCCCGATTCTAGACAATTTTCTTTTTGATTTAAAACAAAGCAAGCTAACTGTTTCTGCTTCGGATTTGGAAACAACCATGAGTTCTGTATTAGAAGTTGATTCTGATGCGGAAGGAACCATAGCTGTTCCAGCTAGATTGTTGCTAGATACTTTGAAGACATTTCCAGAACAGCCCCTCACATTTGTTGTGGAGGACAACAATACAGTGGAAATTAGTTCTAATCATGGTAAGTATGCTTTGGCATATGCAGATGGTGCTGAATTCCCAAAAGCAGTGGAAGTGTCCAATCCAAGTTCCACAACATTACTTGGCGATATTTTGGCTACGGCTATTAACAAAACCATATTTGCCGCTGGAAACGATGATTTACGCCCTGTTATGAGTGGTGTTTTCTTTCAGTTTTCCACTGAAAATTTGACTTTCGTAGCTACAGATGCTCACAAATTGGTGAAATATCAACGACATGATATTACTGCATCTGAAGTCGCAGAATTCATCATGCCAAAAAAACCATTGAATCTTTTAAAAGGTATTTTATCAGGTTCGGAGTCCGAAGTTACCATAGAATATAATGACAGTAACGCAAAATTCATTTTTGATAATTCAGAACTGATTTGCAGATTAATTGATGGAAAATATCCTAATTATGAAGCGGTGATTCCAAAAGAGAACCCTAACAAACTATCTATTTCTAGAAATCAATTTTTGAGTTCTGTTCGTAGGGTTTCTATATTTTCCAACAAAACCACACACCAAATACGATTAAAGATTGCTGGTGCTGAATTGAATATCTCCGCAGAAGATGTTGATTATAGCAATAAGGCCGAAGAAAGGCTTTCTTGTTCTTATCAAGGGGACGATATGCAGATAGGATTTAATTCCAGGTTTTTGGTGGAAATGCTCAACAACTTAACATCCGATGAAGTTTCGGTAGAGATGAGCTTACCAAACAGAGCGGGAATTTTAACACCTGCCGATGGATTGGACGAAGGCGAACATGTTACCATGCTTGTTATGCCAGTTATGCTGAACAACTAAATATTCAACCTAAATATTTGGAAAGCTAGAGCAATTGTTCTAGCTTTTTTTGTTTTTATACAAAGGGGATGGTTAAAAATGTGGACGGGGATTCTCCGTTAGCAGCTTTTACCGCATTTATTATAGGTAGTACAAAACCTAAAATGGCAACTCCTATTAGACCTAAAATTCCCAATCCCAACAATAAAATTGCTGGTATACTTATTATGATATAAAGCAATAAACTCAACTGTAAATTAATTACAGATTTCCCATGTTCATTCATTCCTTCTACGGTTTTCCTAGATGTTAACCAGATTATGACAGGGACAATAAAGCCTCCAAAGCCAGTTACATAGTGCAACAATTGCGAAAGATGTGTTATGGCCAACAGTGTGTTGTCCTTCCTAATTACATTTTGATTGATGATTTCCATTTTTGATTGATTTTAATGATGTACTATATCAGTATCACTTCTTTATAAAATGTTACAACATTCTACTAATTCGTATTTTTGCTCCCTATGTCATATACCGATACAATTATAGCTATGGCAACTCCCCCTGGGACAGGTGCCATTGCAGTAATCAGAATTTCTGGGCCCAAAGCTATTCCTATTTCTGACACTCTTTTTCAATCTATTCGAAACAAAAAATTGATTGATCAAAAAAGTCATACCATTCATTTAGGACATATCATTGAAAATGATAAAATTTTGGATAAAGTCTTGGTTTCAATATTCAAAGGACCAAATTCCTATACTTCCGAAGATATCATTGAAGTTTCATGTCATGGTTCACCATATATTCAACAACAAATTATTCAACTTTTTTTACGGCACGGCTGTCGTATGGCTACAGCAGGAGAATTTACACTACGCGCTTTTTTAAATGGTAAAATGGATTTAAGTCAAGCTGAAGCGGTAGCTGATTTAATTGCCAGCGATAGTGAAGCAGCTCATGAAATTGCCATGAAGCAAATGAGAGGTGGTTTTAGTGGAGAAATTGAAAAGCTAAGGGAAGAGCTTTTAAATTTCGCATCCTTAATTGAGCTTGAACTCGATTTCTCTCAAGAAGATGTGGAGTTTGCAGATAGGACCCAGTTCAATGAGCTATTAAACAGCATCAGTGAAACTCTTAAAAAATTGATTGATTCTTTTGCTCTGGGCAATGTCATAAAAAATGGAATACCAATAGCAATTGTTGGTGAACCAAATGTGGGCAAGTCAACACTATTGAATGCATTGCTGAATGAAGAACGTGCAATTGTTAGTGATATACCGGGCACCACACGTGATACCGTTGAAGATCAAATTAGCATTAATGGTATCAATTTCAGATTTGTTGATACTGCCGGAATAAGAGAAACAAAAGATGTAGTTGAAAAAATTGGAATTGAACGAACTTTTGAAAAAATTGATAAAGCCAAACTTATTATTTTCCTTTTTGACAGTCCTGACTTTGACAAAACGGAATTGGAAAATATAAGAAATCGGTATCCGAACAAAAATCTACTGCCAATTTGTAATAAAGTAGATCTATTGAGCAACACAGAAATTAATCAGTTAAAATCTGAGATTCCAAACACTCTTTTTATTTCCGCAAAAGCAAAAAAAGGTATTTCTGAACTAGAAAATAAATTACTGTCATTGATTGATTCTGGTGCGTTGATTGGTGATAAAACCATTGTGACCAATAGCAGACATTACGATACTCTATTAAAGGCATTAGAGGAAATTCAGAAGGTAAAAGAAGGTATGGATGTAGGCTTGGCAAGTGACCTTATGGCCATTGACATTCGCCAAGCGCTTTTTTATTTGGGAGAAATTACCGGGAGTGTGACCAACGATGATTTATTGGGGAATATTTTTTCAAACTTTTGTATCGGAAAATAAATAAGTTGATTTCTTAATTTCATTTGAATTCTTTTTTTTTCATTTAATTGATTATCAATAAGTTGTTTAAAATTATTTCTCTTCTTTATTTCATTTGATAGCCTATTTTCATATATTTATTTCACCCAATTTTCACCTCAACGTGTTTTTTGATACTCGAGGTGAAATTTTTTCACCTCGAAATGAAAATAAGTCTAAAAAGCAAAAAGATTAAAAATGGAAAGTTGAGCCTTTTTATAGAATACTATAAGGGCCACTTTATTGACAAGAACGGAATCAATAAATACAATAGGGATTTTGAGTATTTGAAAATGTACCCTTTGGAAAATCCGTCGACGCCAGATGAAAAAAGAAGGAACAAAGAGATCTATGAATTGGCTGAGAAAATCCTTTCGATTCGGAAATCAGAATTCTATCAAGGTAAGTATAAACTAAAAGACAATAAAAAAGGGAATATCCTTCTTTTTGATTTCTATAAAACATTGCAAGAAGAGCGTTACGAATCCAAAGGAAATTATGGAAACTGGGATGCTGCCTTTAAACATCTAAAAAAATACGCTCCAGCACATATTCAATTAAAGGATATCGATACTGATTTTGTGAGAGGCTTTAGGAGATACTTAGATAACAAGGCCAAAACCAAAAGTAATACTCCCCTATCCCAAAATTCGAAATACACCTATTTCAATAAATTGAAAGCTGCGCTCAGAGAAGCTTACAATGAGCACTATATTGTTACCAATGTGATCAAATCAGTCAAGGGATTTGAACAATCCGAATCACAACGGGAATATTTGATCTATTCTGAATTGCAAGCTTTGACCCAAACCGATTGTAAATATCCAATTCTTAAAAATGCCTTTATTTTTAGTTGTCTTACGGGATTGCGATGGAGTGACATAAATAAGCTAACATGGTCAGAGGTAAGAGATGAGGACGAAGCTTCAAGAATTATCTTTAGACAGAAGAAAACGGACGGCCTTGAATACCTTTACATTTCTAAGCAAGCAAGAGATTTATTAGGAAAGAGAACACATAAAAATGAAAGGGTCTTTAAGGGCTTAAAATATGGTGCTGTTTATAATACGGAAATCCTTCGATGGTGTATGAAAGCCGGAATAACCAAGCATATCACTTTCCATAGTGCGAGACATACCAATGCCGTACTATTACTTGAAAACGGTGCAGATATTTATACCGTTTCAAAACGCCTAGGGCACAGAGAAATCCGGACTACAGAGATTTACACTAAAATTATAGATCGAAAAATGAAGGAAGCTGCGAATATGATTCCTGAATTGGATATGGGATAAATTCTTCTTGGAGCAATTCTATAAGTGTCCCATAAAAGGTCAATTAACGGAAATATTAAAAAAGACCAAGAGTGGGACTTCTACCTGTAGAGGATATTCGATTCAGAATTTTGTCCTTTAAATCGGCCGTTTTTTGAGACTATGAACCTAACACAAAAATTGTCTTTGGGTAGCTAATTGCACTCCATAAAGAGGAAGTTTTTGTGATTTGCCTTTAAGTTCTATTTCGCCTTTCTCCTTTATAAGATATTCATTTTCTTTTTGCATAAATGGCAATATATTTTTTGAAACCAATAGTTTTTGTTGCAACTCATTACACTTTCCTTCAATTCTTGCGGTGGTGTTCAAAACATCGCCATGATAGACGATTTCCTTTTTTAGTTTTCCAACGGTCGTCACAATAACCTTTCCTGTATGTATGCCCGCTTTAAACTCAGGAATGATGCCATATTTGGTAAGATACTCGTTGTGCTTTTTTTTAATGATTTCCACCATCTTAAAAAAGCATAGGATGGCATTCAAATTATTCTTTCCGATAGGCCATACCAAGATTATCTCGTCTCCAGCATATTGATAGATTTCTCCTTTGAACAAAATAATGGCATCGGAAATATCATAAAAGAAATCCCTTATAAATGCACTGTACATTTTGTTGCCCAACTTTTCAGCTATGGATGTCGAACTTTTAAGGTCTAGAAACATGAACAATCTAGAAACTTCACGTGGTTGACGATACATCCCAAAAAATAATCTTAAAAAATTGGCCCTCCCGATGAGGTGTATAATCTGCAGTAAAAAGAGTGTTATAGCAATAAACGACAAACTAAATAGAAAATCTCGTCTATACTCAGGGCCAATCAGATATTGAATTACTGCTTCTGAACAACTGGTATTATATTTAAAGAAATTTTCGATAGCCAATACCAAGGCCAAAATGGTGCTTATAAGCAAAGAGTATAACAATGACCTAATTATGGTTACAGCTAGAGAAGAAATTTTATGAAATGCTTTTTTGAAAACAAACTCTTCCAAAACTCCAATAAGCAGACCTAAAATAACACCTATACTACCTGCCTCAAAAAACTCTATAAACGTATGTGAATAGAAGAAGTAGTTATATGAAAGCCCAAAAACCATGGAAATTCCCATGATTATGTAAATGTTTTGTAGGCTTAGTTTTCTCTCTGGTTTCATCGGTCGGTTGGTCGGGTTTACAGGCATTCATCAAATTAAAAACCAATGAGCTCAATCGTATCCTGTTTGTGCTCATTGGTCTTCGTTTCTTTTTTAAATCAACTCTGATACTTTTCCTTCTTTTTGAATACCATGTTAACACGGTACTTGGCCTGACCACCGATGACTTCTACATCCTTTCCTGAACCAAGACTTATATTGTTCTCTTTGCCATTATAGGCATTGACATACTCAAAGCCAAGTTTGGACATGGCGTTCAATAAATCGGTTTGATTTCTGATTCGAAGTTTCTTCCTGTTTTGAAGTAAGGATTCCAGTTCCCTTAAAACCTTTTCATAATCAGATTTTTTATAATCGATGTTTATATTGATTCCCCCAATAAGTTTGGTGTTCTCTGAAGTAACAACCACGTATTCAGAACTCATATGCATATGGTCCTTCGAAACTACACCTTTCAGGATATGAACGTCCTCGGACTCGCATATCTGTGTAAACAACATTCGGCAACGAATCTGGATATCACCCCTTAGAACAGCACACTTTTATTTGTGCTCCAAACTAAATGGGTCCGTAAGCCTTGAAATTGTGTGGCCGTTACTCCTAACCTCTCCCATCACGCAAAGGTAGATGTTTTTAGAAGCTAAATGAACTAAAGTACATAGCTTAAACTATTTTTGAGACCAGTTAAATTTTCCTTAACTCTCTCAAAAGCCATTCAATACTTTCTAATGTTTATTAAGTAAGTTGTATATTTGTAAAAAATGGAACCAAAACATTGGAAAATTAATTTACAAATTCATATCATGAACCGTATTAAACCTTGGATAATCCCAATCTTTTTGTTGTCTCTGTTATCTTGTAATAACAAATCGAACAAAGCTTCAAGCAATGATTTTTATGCCTATCATACCAGCTTAAAAAATTCTGATAAGGCTCATGAGCGCTATGAGGATCTAGTTGTAAAGCTAGGTATAGGTCAATTAGAATTTAGAATTGATAATGCTTATGCTCCAATATGGAGAGTGGGCGATAAAACCTATGTTATAGAAGATTTATACCCCAAGCGTGAAAAGGATGTTAAATCTAGATATACATACGTTAGATTACTAGAAGAATCTGATGACCAGATTGTAGTTCATTACAGGCATATCCCAGTGCTTTCTGGTATTTTTGAGAGTATTGATGAAGACCCACTTTACAAAGGTGGGATTACCAATGTAGTGCACGAAGTCTTTACAATTAAGAAAGATTACTCTGTTATTAGAGAGGTAAAGGATGCCACGGGCACAAGATATGAAGATTGGATACACCCAGATTTTGGATCTACGCAAAAAATTCAATTGACCGCCAATGGTGTTGAGCACAGTAATTTAAGTGAAGGAAAGGCTGCACCTATTTATCCCCGTAAAGCTTTTGAAGGGAATCCTGTAATTGACCAAAACTTAGAAAATACAGTATTATCATGGAATTTTGATGATGGTATGAAACCACATGAAGATACTATTACAGAATCTGTTTCTGGAGCATCTTCTTATATTGATGGGGTTTCTACCCACTATACTAAAGGAATTTCTGGAACAGCTTTAGCTTTTGATGGATATTATACGTCCGTGTCTTTAACCGCCGGCAAAACTCCTGAAATAAGTCAATCTTTTACCATAACTTCTTGGGTGGCTCCTGATGCCTATCCCTATAATAACGCTCCTATAATTCATCAATCCAAAGACTGGGGCAATGAAGGTTTTTATTTTGGGCTAAACCCTTATGGTCATATTATATTCAAAGCTAATGGAGTAGAAACCAAATCCAAGTCCATAATTGATTTTGGAAAATGGTCATTTGTGTCGGTATCGGTTAATAACAATAAAATTGCATTGTCAATTAATGGAAAGGTTGAAGCTACCAAAACGCTTAATAATCCTGTTAACTTTATAAATGGTCCAATTCAAATTGGTATGAATAACATATTAGACAGAGGTTCGGACTTCGTGAGAACTAATGCTGAAAATATAGATTATTATATTGGTTTTCAAGGTTTAATTGATGAAATACAAGTTCATAACAATGCTTTAAACGAAGCCTCGTTGGCTGATTTATACAACCAAACAAAACCAACTGACTTTACCTCAAATCTTCCATTAAGCACTTTACCTGGTGAAAGTGAAACTGGTAAATTTGGAGCATACTATGCCAACTTAACCGTTAGTAACGCCTTATGGGATAATTTATGGAGAAATGTGGAAAACCCAGATATAGCTGTTGAGTTTGACCAAGTTAAAGGATCTGTTAAATTCTGGCGTGGTACCAACTATGCTTCTAACTGGATTAGCGATAACAACATTTGGATGGCTGACCAAAGTACCGAAACTTGGGGACCACATGGGTGTTCTGAGCATATGGCTGATAAACAGAATCGCCAAAGTTTTGCAAGAATCCTTGAAAATAGCCCCGCTAGAGCAGTTATTCATTGGAAATACCCTTGTGTAGATGTTGGTTATATTAATAATAATGATGAAACCAACTGGTCTGATGAATATTATTATATATACCCTGATGGTACTGCCGTTAGAAAAGTAAACTTTAATGGTAGAGGCTTGCCAGAGAATGAAGATGGAGAAGATGCCTTCGCTATTGAAGAAGAAGAGGATGAGGAAGCTGAACTTTCTGAATTCTCAATTGCAACGATGGAATGGGGAGAAATGATGGGTGCTTTTATGGATAAATATTACCATCCTGAAAATGATACTTGGACCGAAGAAAATGTAGGTGCTAGTGGACCAGGTTTTCAAGACATACAAATTTTGGTTACACCAGGGGTAAAAGCACTTGATCAAGTAGGGCTAAATGCCATGGATGTGGCCAATTTGAACGGCGATGTCCAACAATTAACGTGGGAGTTGCCGAACAAGTCGCCTTTTGTACAAATTCATGATGCTTCTATTGAATTAGTTAAAACAAAATCAGAATACAAAACATTCCAAGTTTTCCAGGGCGGGTACATCACGCCTTGGGGAGAAGCTGAAAATTCTGCATATACCGATGACCCGTTTGCTGGCCCATGGAACCACTGGCCTGCAAACTTATTACCATCTGATGGACGTTATGCTATCGGTAACGATCGTATAGGTCACTTTGCTATTGGAGCTAATGATTTCTTGCCTGCCGTTGGCGCCATGTCTCTGCATGGTATGACTAATGAGAACATAGAATCACTAATCCCATTGGCACGTTCATGGAAATTACCTCCTGCAATAGAAAATGTTTCAGGAGCTGCTTCTGTAACCTATTCAAAAGAACAAAAAGCATTTATGGTTGAGGCTTCTGAAGACAATATTAGCTTTGAAATAAAAGCTTCTAAAGATCAACCAATGGTAAATCCTGCTTTTGTGATATCTAATTGGGATGGTAACATAAACTTAAGTATTAATGGAACATTTGTAAATGGGGACAATATAAAAACAGGTATAGAACGTGATACAAAAGGCAACAAATGTTTAGTGGTTTGGATGAAACACCAAGCCAACGAGAATACTACCGTAAGCATATCTAAAGTGTAGTATACTTTTGCTAAAGGTTAGCATTAAGAGATGATCTTGGTATAAACCACAAAAACTATATGGACATGAGAAGATTAAGTCTGGTAGTAAATATTTGTTTTATTACCACTTTGTTAATTAGTTGTGAATCAGATAGAAATAAAGAAATAGTCCTCGGAGAGTTTGGTGCATTTTATACCAAGATTAATTCTAATGAACCTTTTGAAGCTTTTTCTAGGGTTGGCAATTACGCCGATATTGTGGTTGACCTTGGGGATGGGCAATCGTCTTTTGTCTTTTGGAGAGGTAGCAGTTATCTCCCCTATTTAGAAACACCTCAGGGTCGATTTTATGTAGATGAAGTTATTGAGCGTTCTGGAGATGGCACTGAACAAATGCCAGATAAGGCTAATACTTATTCTAGAATAAAATTGGTAAAAAATACCGACGACGAAATCATTGTACATTGGAGGTATTTACCAAAATTCGCGGGTACAAATCCACATACAGGCGTATCTCCCCTAAATTTTGTTGATGAGTATTTTAATATCTATCCTAATAGTAAAGTTACAAGAACCATTAAATCTGGTACAGAAAAAGTTGCAGACTGGAGAAGCAACAAATCTCTAAAAAAACAGTCCTTTGAGCTTACTAGTTCTGGTATTGCTAATTCTGTGCTCGAGGATGTTGAGACCAAACCTAGTACAAACAACACTCATGTTGCAACTATTATAGACAAATCACCTGTGAGGCCTAAATTATGGTTAAGATTTGATGAAGGTGAAAATTATTCAACAAAAGAAGAAAGTGCCTCACAAAAAGAGATGCCTATTATTGGAGATGCCTTGTGGCGAACTGGGGTTTCTGGCACATCACTACAGTTTGATGGCTATAGAAACGAATTAAAAGTTTCTGCACAAGACGCCCCTGCAATAAACAATCAAATTACTCTAGAAGGCTGGGTAGCACTAGCTGCATATCCATGGAACGATGTGCCATTAATTCAACAAGTAGATGATAATCCGGAAACGGCACTAATGGTTTTTGAAGGAGATACCATTGTAAAAACTAAAGAAGTTTTTGACCAGTTCGAAGCTGAAGAGCGTGACTTTGAGGTTATTCTAAAGGAAGAAAACGATAAAGGCTATTTCTTAGGCATAGATGCCTATGGCAAGCCTAAATTTAAATTACGTATAAATAACAAGACAGAAGAACTAATTGCCGATAATGCATTTGTTGAAAGATACCAATGGCATCAACTTACAGGTACATATGATGGCGATAACGGGCTTATGAGTATTTATGTAAATGGTAAACTGACTGAACAAAAAAAGGTGAGCCCTGGAAAGATTATCACATCTTCAAACGATATACGAATTGGTAGAGGTAAGGATAGAAGGCCAACAAGAACCGTTAGAATGTCTACTTACTTTTCAGACACCTATTGCTTGGATGGTCTCATTGATGAAATTAAAATTTACGATATAGCACTCTCAGCTTCACAGGTAGCTGCTACATATCAAAATTATAGTAAAGGGGGTGATGCTTTGGATACTGTAAACATGGATAAAAGGGTATTACCTGATGGAAAAAACTCAAGTGAATTTGGAGCCTATTATTCTAATCTGGCATTTCATGATGTTTATGATAATTTTTGGCGCTTTAGCGACCATACTGATGTTGTTGTGGAGTTTGATGAAATGCCTACCAAATTTGTTTTTTGGAAAGGCACCGGCTATATTCCTATGTTGGTTAACGAATCTGGACAATGGTACAGCAATGAGTTTAATGAAACGTGGAATCGTTCTGGTGGCATTGGTTGCCAAGAACCTATGTCTGATAAAACCATATATAGTAACCATGTAAGGATCATAGAAAACACCCCTGCCAGAACCGTAGTGCATTGGAGATATCCATTATGGGATGTATTCCATTATGTAGCTAACTACAATGAAGATACTGGTTGGGGAGATTGGAGTGATTGGTACTATTATATATACCCAGACGGTGTTGCAGTTAAAAGTATGACTGTTTGGACCAACGGTATTAGAGACCATGAATTTCAAGAGTCTATGGCAATTTTTGGTCCAGATCAACACCCCGAAGATATTATACATACCAAAGAAGCACTTTCAATGTATAATTTAAAAGGAGATACAGCTACTTATAATTGGATTGGCGGACCTCCAGAGAATGTAGAGAAACCAGATAATAAATCCATTCAATATATCAACTATACTGGAGAATATAAGCCGGTAACCATTGGTGAATTTATTGATTCGAATGTTTATGGAGGCGAATTAACCGAATACTCGGTATTCCCATCATGGAATCACTGGCCTGTAGCGCAAATGGCTTCAGATGGTCGTAATTCTACGTTTTCAGACAGAACAGCACATAGTTCATTAACACATCTATTCATGCCAATATACAAAGAAGATAAAAAAGGTTCTGTACCTAGTTATCAACAATTATTAATGGAAGGCATGATGAATTTAAATTCGGAAGACCTTGTACTGTTAGCTAATTCCTGGCTAAACGCTCCTCAAATATCTGACGTTGAAGGAGGCACAGGAAAATATGACCCAGCTCAAAGAGCCTATGTTATAGAAGCTAACCCAGAGGGAACCATCAAATTTAGTGTTAATGCATCCGCAGAAAACCCTACTAAAAACTTAGCTATTGTTGTAAAGCACTGGGGCAACAGAGGTCAAGCTAAAGCACAATACAACAACAAATCCGTTACACCAAGACAAGGTACTTTTAGAGATACCGATGGCACCAAAACTTTAGTTATTTGGATATCTGAAAACTCAAAAGAAAAAATATCCATAACCTTGAACCCAGAATAAAGAGATACTTAATATAGAATGTTTTTACATACATATTACCCCTTTATTAAACTAAAGCAACTTAATAGATGCTTTTTAGCTAAAATTAAATAAATCACCAAGACTTTATATAATCTTTTAAAACTAAAAAAATGAATAAATTTATATTAACTATTATTGCTATTAGTATTTCTTTTTATACAATAGCACAATCAGAACATTTTGGTATAGACATGCCAATTCCAAGTCCAAAGTCTAAAGTCACGCAAACCGTTGGCTTTACAAACGTCACTATTGAATATTTTAGACCAAGCATTCGTGGAAGAAAAATATTTGGGGGCTTGGTTCCCTATAATGAAATATGGCGTACTGGCGCTAATGAAGCTTCCAAATTTACCTTTAGCAAAGATATTACTTTAGGGGGAGTTAAACTTGTTGAGGGCAGCTATATTATAATAACTACACCAAATGCTTCCAAATGGCAAATACATATTCATCAGTTTGATGAAGAAACTTACGATTATTCCGAATTACAACCTTTGGCTACATTTAATATCGTACCTAAAAAATTAAGTGAACCTATAGAATCATTTTTAATTGATCTTAATAACTTAAGAAGAGCATCTTGCACAATTGACATTTCTTGGGAAAATACACTAATTTCCATCCCACTTGAAGTTGATACTGAAGAAGTTCTTATGAGTAAAATCATGAACTATCAAAACGATAAAAATGATAGAATGTTCGAAGATTACTTTTCAGCATCAGCATATCTTCTAGAAAGAGGTATTGAATTAGAAAAAGCACTTAATTTTGCAAATAAAGCATTAGAGATAAACACGGATGCCTTTTGGGTTCTTGGAGTAAAAGCTAATATTTTAGCTAAATTAGGAAATCACGACGCTGCAATTTCTATTGCTGAAGAAAGTATTAAAGGTGCCCACCCGGAAGATGACGCCGCTTTTGCAAAATCTATGCAAAAATTAATATCCTCTCTAAAAAATTAAACATGTATAAAAACACACATCTGTTAGAAGCAATATGCTTTCGCAGTAAAGTTGGGGTATTTACTAATACCAAATCTGATTTAGATTATATTGCTTAGACTGGTTTAAATATGAGTTGAATAACGCACTACATCTTTATCTACAATCAAAACCTAATTAATCCTTTAGTAAAATATTTAAAATCAATTGTCATGAAAAATTTAAAATTCAAAAGTGTATTTATTGCAATTATAGTAACTATAATCACCATAAACCATTCTTTTTCTCAACAAAGTAATTCTGAGAAAAATATCGTATATGTAAATTCTAATTTAAGCTCTAACGGCGATGGAACGTCTTGGAAATCTGCATTCAATTCCCTTGAAACTGCTTTGGCAAAAGCAAAAGCTAATACCGAAATATGGGTAACTCAAGGCACTTATGTCCCAGAAAGGAAAGTTACCGGAAACCAAAAAAGAGATTTTAGTTTTCAATTAAAAAACAACATCAGCTTACTAGGAGGGTTTAAAGGTACTGAGCTTAAAAGTGATGAGAGGAACTGGAAAGAAAATAAAACAATACTAAGTGGAGATTTGAATAAAGATGATGAAACAGATCAAAATCTATCGGATAATTGTTTTCACGTTGTAACCGGCAATGGCACCAACCGTACAGCAATAATTGATGGTTTCATCATAACTGGAGGGAATGCCAATATGGACGAATGGCCTAACGATGGCGGAGGAGGTATGAATATTGAAGAAGGCAGTCCAACTATAAAGAACTGTATCGTTACTAATAATAAAGCATTCGCCGATGGTGCTGGCATACGTGTTTGGGGGGACTCTAACCCTACTATTAGTTTCTGTTTATTTTCTAAAAACCAATCCGTGCAAGAAGGCGGGGGACTTATGAATGGCCCTGGAAGCCATACAAAGGTATTTAACTGTATCTTTAAAAATAATAAGGTAGGAGAAGATGGCGCAGGTATGTACAATAATGAAACGACCAATCAAGTCATTGCAAATTGTCTTTTTTACAACAATGAAGCTACTTTAACTGGAGGTGGTATGTATAATGTTAATGGTAGTGCTCCACTAATAGTTAACTGCACATTTGTTAACAATGTTGCTAAAGAAGTTGGAGGCGGTATGAGCAACAGAGACAGTAATCCAAAACTTAGAAATTGCATCCTATGGGGAAACACAGCTCCAAAAAACATGGAAATAAATGACTTGAGATCTACTCCTGATATTGCATATAGTATTGTATCAGGAGGTTATAATGGCACAAATATCATTGATTCTAACCCCAATTTTAAGGGCAATGGTTTTGAACTCACAGATAAATCACCCGCCATTAACTCAGGAACCAATAGTGTATTCCCAGAAGACCTTAAGATTGATCTAAATGGAAAAGACAGAATCATAGATGATGCGATAGATTTAGGTGCCTATGAATTTAAAAAATAATACGTTTTAAGGTGCTAGCTAAAGCAGGCTAACGTTTAAACGACGGTGTGTATACCCTCTATACCCGTACAAAACAAAAAACAATAACTAAAATTTCTGTTTGGATTAGTTATCACTATAAACAGTTGTTTTCTCTATATGAAAGTCAAAAAACACAAGACTTTCATATAGATTTTTTTGGTACTTAATTAGCTAACGATACCAAAGGCAAAACTAGTTTACCAATAAAAGCAACTATTTTATTGATTAGTTTTTAATTAGAATCTACTAATTTAAGACTAACATTGCGCTTAATGAATTTTAAATCTCGTGTTATAGCTTTTAAAACTAATTTAGGCTCTATTGCTAATTTTTTATCACCATGTTCTGCGCCTCCTAAAGGATATTCTAAATGCAACGTAATATTTCCAGGAATCTCTAAAGTCTCAAGAAGTTTTGAATAGGTTTTAAAATCAACATCTCCTTTTCCTAATGGAACATCTTCGATATCTGGCCCCTGTTTGGTCGTTTCCCAAACAAAATCTTTTAGGTCTAGCGATTTCACATATTTACAAATAGCCTTTAGGTCTGTAGACCAAGAATTGAATCCCTCAACAGAAGCATGGCGTACATCATATCTTACACCTAACCATTTAGGGTTAATACTATTGTAAACTTCTCTGATATCCCAAACCGATGCACCAAAACCATTCCCGCTGTGGTTCTGATAATCGGCACGAATATTATAAATACCGCACAATTGATCTAAGGCAGATAATTTTTCTCCAATTTGTATCAAATTCTCCTCTAAGCCAAGGTGTTCTTCAAAATGATACCAGCCTAATCTTAACTGTTCAACCCCTAGATGAGAAGCTGTTTTGATTATCCTTTCAGAGTATTTATCGCTGGCATCTGTAATAGCAGTAGTTATTGTATCTATGATTAACCCTTCTGCTCTAATAGCCTTTATTGCCTTTGGCAGCTGTTCTTCAACATCTTGGGGCCCTACATGGCCTCCTGGTCTTACGGTGAGATCTACTCCGTCAAACCCTAGGTTTTTTGCAACCTTGGCCATTTCAGAAAAGTCTAACCATTGCAGATGTTTAGAAAAGATATATACGTTACGCGTTCTTACTTGGCCTGGTACGAAATGTAAGTTAGGCATACCAACAAAAACTAAACCAGAGGCATATGCTGTTTGTTTTATAAAATCTCTTCGCCTCATCATTAGTTTAATAAATTACCTATTGTGCTTTATTAAAAATGAGTCTAACCCCGTTTTATAACTTGTGGGAAATAAAATAAGTATGCATAGTGCTAGTAACTCTATGACAATTGAATTTATAATATGTGCCGTACCAAGAGAAAAGCTACATAAATAATATAGAAATAATAAAAGTACTCCAAAATATTTTAATGGTTTTGACAATAACCCTAGAATTAACGAAACGCCAATAATAACTTGCCCCCACTGGTTTACACTATCTGATATTTCCAATAGCATCTCATTCTCAGCAATATAATGGAATAGAAAGGAGCATAAATTATTTGATGCTTCTAAAAAAGTCTTAGCAGACCAGTCTGGTTGGTATACTTTATTTAACCCTTCTTGCAAAAAATGCCATCCAATAGCAATTCTTAACCCGGTAAGCACAATAAGTTGAAGTTTAGAATAGGTTTTGGTTCTATATTCTAAAAAAACGGACTTCATACCTGAAAGTGTTTTACAATTAAATCAACACTATTTTTTCATTAACCTCATCCCAATCTACACGTTTGCCTTATATACCGTCTACTTGCGCTACCTCAAATGGAAAAGTATAAATGGGGTCACCTTCTTTCTGTTGTAATTTAATATAAGCTTCATTATATAAATCTGGAAAAATGCGTACCTCTCCTCCTACTTCCATTTGAGCTTTGGTTCCTAATAAGTGTATGCCACGATCAAATCTACTCTTTAAAGTACAATCGTAAGTAAGTGTTAGACCTTTATCTGGGTAGTTATATATAACGTTATAGGAATCGGGAATATCTCTTGGGTCTTTAAAATAGTAATTACCTCCTAAGGATACAACAGATTTTGGAATGCCTACACCTAAAATCTGATTTACACCATCAAATGCATGGGTAAATTGATTTCCTCCTGGCCCTGTACCAAAATCGAAATGCTTCTGCCAATTAAAAAACTTATCCAAATCAAAAGGTACATCACCTGTGTTTCTAATATACTCTTTCCAGTTCACATTTGACATATTGGCCTTTTCATGGATACCTCTTATCCATGCACCAAAATCACTATTACGATCAGTATACGTTTCTATAGCCGAAATGGTTCCAACAACACCTTTATCTAATAATTGCTTGGCCTTTTTGTAACTCGCCTGTTGTCTATTTTGATGCCCCAACTGAAAAACCACATTACTTTGCTTTATGGCTTTACGCAAAGCCACAGCTTCCTCAATAGTGCGTGTCATGGGTTTTTCACAATATACATGAACCCCTCGTTTTGAGGCTTCTATTGCTATTTCTGCATGCCATAAGTCTGCGGTTGCAATCATGATAGCGTCTATCTTACCGCTATCTAACATTTCCTTATAAGTAGGATAAATAACTGGAGGCGTTACACTTACTATCTTTCTGCTGATTAACTTCTTACTTGCTATTTTTGCACCACGCTCTGCTCTTATAGAAAATAAATCGCATACCCCAACAATGTCTATGTTGAGATCTTCTTGCACTTTCATTTCCTCGAGTGTGTAAGGGTCTTCAGCTATGAGTTCATCATCTATATAGCCCAACGAACGCATAAGGTCAGGACCTCGCCACCCTAAACCAACCACGCCAATACGAAGTGTATTAGAGTCTGTTATTGGTCTCTCTTGTTTTTCTTTTTCAACCTCTTCAAAATCAAGCTCTAGTTCATTAAGCGAGTTTAAATAGTTGTCAGACTTATTTGTGTCCTGAACTTTAGAAAATTGCTGATAAAACAATCCTAAAAAAGGAACTCCAATAAGTCCCTTTATCAAATTTCTACGCTTGGAATTTCCGATATTATCGTTTGACATATCCTCTTGATTTATCCTATTCTGATTGAGATTGTTCTTTCATAAATTCCTAAAATAATTTTAAATGCACTAAAGCTTTAAAAAGACTAATAAACACCATGTATATGTTCGTGTACTTCATTCACGTAAAACGTTTCTAGTGTTTTCATAAGGTCATTGGGCAGTGGGTCTAACGTGCTAGCCGTAGCATTTCCAATAACTTGTGATGTAGAACTCGCTCCGGGTATTACAGTAGAGACGGCTTTATGATCCAAAATCCAGCGTAATGCCATTTGTGCCATAGTTAGCTCTGGAGGGCACAATGTTTTAAGGTGTTCTGAAAGTTCTAACCCTTTATCAAAAAATAGCCCCGAAAATGTCTCTCCTGCATTAAAAAACTTTCCACCTTGATTAAAGTTTCTATGGTCGTTCTCTGCAAACTTGGTATTTTTATTGAATTTCCCCGTTAATAAGCCACTTGCCAAAGGTAATCTTACAATAATTCCAACACCTTTAGATTGAGCTTGTGGTAATAATTGTTTGGTAAGTTTTTGCCTAAAGATATTATAAATGACTTGTAGTGATTGAAGCCCGTCTTGTTCCATGCATATTAATGCCTCTTCAATACTCTCAACACTAGCGCCAAAGTGAGCAATCTTATCTTCACGCTGTAATCTCCGCAACCAATCAAAAATGGCACCATCTTCAAGTACATCTTGAGGCACACAATGTAACTGAAGTAAATCTAAGGTTTTTACCCCTAAACGTTCTGCTGATGCCTCTATAGATTCTCTTAATATGGCCTCATTAAAATTATTACCAACTTTTACAGATTTTCCAAACTTAGTAGCCACTTTAATATCTGCATCTGTTGTTTTTAGGAAAGCACCTATTAAAGACTCACTTTGCCCTTCACCATATTCATCGGCGGTATCAAAAAAACGAATACCACTATCTACAGCGGCCTGAAGAATTTCAAAGGCTCTATCATTATTCATATCATCTCCCCAGTTCTTTCCCCCTAATTGCCAACAACCTAGGCCAACTTCAGTAACATTAAACCCGTTCTTTCCTAATATTCTACTTTTCATTTCTGTATTTTTTATATCGTATTTGTCTGTAAACAGACATTTGCCAAAAGATTGATTTATCCTATTTTCTCTGTCTATGAATTGTTAATTTAAAGTGAGCGTTACTGGTTTTACAACATCCGTTTCAAGCCAAATAATAAGATCCTTAGATTCTAAACTCTTTCGAATAGAATACTTATACTTTTTTGACGGCGATTGTTGCAACCCATCTATTTCTAAAACAGGGACTTTACCTCCCCAGTTTTTAATTATGAACGTTGGGTTTACAAGAGGAGATTTTTCTGAAGCCTGAATGTCCAGAGTTAATGATTCATTGGCATCACTATTTTTAATTAAGTGATAGGCTCTGTCATTTCTATTAAAACCCTGATGGGTATAATTACCGGCTGTTACTTTTAATTCAGGCGTTTTAAGCCAAAACTTGGCAAAGCCAGTTAAATTTTGAATTGGCTCACCACTGAGTCCAAGTATAAAGCGACCTTCTAATGGTCCATTTTCAGTTTCACGGTTTATTCCTGCTTCTGGAGAAGTAATCGCAGAACTGGTTACCCTGTCGTTTGCTAATACAAATCGCCCATCACTAGGTATTTGCGACACTGGCCAATGATTCCTCCAATGAAATTTTGAAAGGCGGTAATCTATTTCCTTTCTTCCGCCCCCATAAGGCCCGATATTTCCATTTTTTTCATAAATAAAAAACGGTTTAGTTTGAGATTTTACATTAATAACAGACAGCACTTCATTATCAACAGCGTTTTTAAATTGTCCTCCTGCTCCTGCTAGTTGGTCAGATGGCCACGTTTCAAAGGAGTGTTTGCTTGTTTCGCCTTTAAGATTCATAAGTGTTACGGCAACCATGTCAATATTGTCTTCTGGTCTTTCTCCAGGATTAGACAACAAAGCCGGTTCCGTAATACTATAACCATCGTCATAACCATGAATCTTATAATGCCTAACGGCGATACCATCTGGGTAGATATAATAATATTCATCAGCCCAGTCGCCCCAATTGGTTACTTCATCTGTATTTGCAATAGAATAATTTATATCCGTTAAGGCATAGCGCCAATGCACCACTACCCGTGCCTCATTGTTTTCTACGACACGTATATGACTATATCGGTTTTGCTTATCAGACATGTGCTCCATACAACCAAAATCTCCAAAAGTTTCAGCACTTTGATCGGCTATCCACCTTCCATTCTCTGTGACCAAATTCATATTATAATTGGTACCCTTCCAAAATACCATAGAATATCTTTTATCATCAAAGGTGATTACAACATCTGGATAACTATCATCTCTCCATAGTCTATCCCAATCTTCATCATAGTTAAGCTTGGTATAGTGCGCCCCAAATTCTGGATTCTCAATATGTATTTCTGGTAGCTTACGCCAGATTAATTGAGGTTCATTTTGAGGTTTCAATTGCTCATAAATACGTTCAAGTTCACCTTGAGATTTAGCTTTTCCAGTAATCTTTAATTCATCAATAAGACCATCGAAAGAATACTTTGCTGGCACATCCACAAACCCTGCCCGATTTAATGACGAGGGCGCCATAGATTTATGGTTTCGAGCTATTTGCATAGGAAATTCGCGATCGTATAACAGGTCCCCTTTTACAGGTAGTTCACCAGACAGTTTACCATTTATATAAACCTTCATACCTGTTTCCGGATGATATGTTGCCGCTATGTAAGACCACTTCATATATGGAATGGTTTCTGTACTTATGCATTCTCGCCATTGCCTAGCAACCGCAGCATGTAAGCCTACCCTTCCTTCGCCGTCAATACCAAAAAACATACCCCGATGTTTTTTATATTCCTGATTATAAATAGCACACCAATTCCAAGGATAAGCTTGAGGGGCTACCCAAGCTTCTATAGTAAAAGGCCCTATAATTACTGGTGAAGTTTCTTCATCTCTCTGTATTGAAGTTGTAAAGCCATCGCATTTAATCGCCTTGCCATTGACACCCTCAACCAATTTATAATACCCGGTTATTTCATCTGAAATATTTCCGCCCTTATCTTTAATGGTATTGTTAGTTACTTCATTAAAATCCCAATAAGCCAACAAGCTCTTATTGGTCTGACCATGTAATTGCACAGTTAACAGACCTATCACTAATAATAGGTATACTTTGTTTATAAACTTCATAATTAAATATTTAACGGTTTATATTAAAATAACTTCCTGTAATTATTACTTTACAGAAAATTTGAAAATGGTTTTAGTTTGGTATGCGTCCTCAGGAGTTAAAATTATTTTCGGAAAGTTGGATTGGTTAGGACTATCTGGGAAATGTTGTGTTTCTAAACACAATCCTGCATGTTTTCCATAATCACCATTTAGATAGTTTCCAGAATAAAATTGAATACCAGGTTGATCTGTAAGTACCTCCATTAATCTACCGCTTTCTTCATGATAAACCTCTGAGACTAAAGCACATTCACCTTTTTGAGCTTCAGATGTTTTGTCTTCATTAATTACCCAACAATGGTCATAGCCTTGTCCTATCTTTAGTTGTGGGTTATCCAAATTGATATCTTTTCCGATTTTTTTAAAAGATTTAAAATCGAATGGTGTATTTTCTACCTTCTCAATAGTACCTAAAGGAATGAGTACATCGTTCACTGGAAGATAATTATTGGAATAAATCTTTAACTCATGATTCAGTGTGGTTTTTTTTAAGCTTCCTGATAAATTAAAATAAGCGTGTTGAGTAAGGTTAATGATCGTTTTTTTATCTGTATTGGCCTCGTAATAAACCTCTAAAGCGTTGTTATCATTCAACTCATAAGTCACAAGAGTATTTAGGTTTCCTGGATACCCTTCTTCGCCATCTTTACTATAATAAGAAAGTGTAATGGAAACTGAGTCATCTTTGATGATAGTTGAAATGACTTGCCATATTTGTTTATCAAAACCCTTTACACCGCCATGCAAGCTATTAGGAAACTCATTTTTTGGTAGTTCATACTTTACCTGATCAATGTAAAATGTTCCGTTCGCAATTCTATTACAGCAACGTCCGGCAACTACTCCGAAATATGGACTATTATCTTCTACATATTCCTTTAATGAATCATATCCCAGTACAATGTTTTCTATAACACCATTGTTATCAGGAACTTTAATCTTGGTTATAATAGCTCCATAATTAATAACCTCAACTTCAATATTGTTTTTATTTTTCAATATAAATCGGTATACTTTTTCACCGTTGGGCATGTAGCCATAAATATCTTTTTTAGCTGTATTTTTTTCAGTCAAATCTTTTTGTTTTATTTATTAATTTCATCTACCTAGAATATAATTTCAACAAAGAATCCGCTATTTGTTTTTCCAAAGAGCTTCCATTGCTTCCAAAGTTTTTCCTTTCGTTTCTGGAACAAATTTCCAAACAAACCACATAGCCAATATTGACATGATACCATATACCCAATACGCAAAACCATGGTTAAATTGTTCTGTTAATTGTGTATTATCATTCATCATCGGGAATGTTAAAGACACTAAATAATTAGAAATCCATTGTGCAGCTACTGCTACTGCCATAGCCTTGCCCCTAATTTTGTTTGGAAAAATTTCTGAAAGTAACACCCATGTAACTGGCCCCCAACTCAAGGCGAAACTTGCTACGTATAGCATCATGCATCCTAAAGCTAAATATCCCGTAGCTCCAGAGAAAAACACAAACCCAAGTGCTAACATGGCAACTGCCATCCCTAAAGCTCCTATTAGCATCAGAGGTTTTCTACCACGCTTATCGACAGTTTTTATAGCTATAATAGTAAATAGGAAGTTTACGATTCCTACAATAATGGTTAACAACAATGCACCATCTGTATTTGGGTCTATAGATTTAAAGATTTCTGGTGCGTAATACAATACGACGTTTATTCCAACGAATTGCTGAAAAACAGACAATGCGATACCTATGAGTATGATACCCCAACCATAGGACAATAACTTTCCTGAAGTTTCAATTACAGAACCTTTAATTTCTGATAAAATCTTTTTTCCTTCTACCTCTCCATTTACTTTTATAAGTACATCTAATGCTTCTTCTGGTTTATTTTTTAGCATTAAAGAACGTGGTGTGTCTGGTACAAAAAATAAAAAGGCCAAAAATAATCCTGCTGGAATAATTTCTGACGCAAACATCCATCTCCAACCTATTTCATTTAACCAAGCATCTGAACCTCCGCCTCTTGAAATAAAATAGTTAACAAAATACACCACCATAAAACCTCCAACAATAGCTAATTGATTAAAGGACACTAACTTGCCTCTGCTCTTGGCAGGTGCAATTTCTGCTATATAAAGTGGTGATAGCATCGATGCTAAACCAACGCCAATACCGCCTATAATTCTATAAATAATAAAAATCGTTGAAAAGGTATGATCTAACTCACCAATAGGTGCAATAAACATTTCTGGCATTGCTGAACCGAGAGCAGAAACTAAAAATAAAATAGCAGCTAAAATTAGCCCCTTTTTCCTACCTAATGTTTTGCTTACAAGTCCGCCAGAAACACCTCCAATAATACAACCTATTAAAGCACTTGCCACTAAGAAACCTTTAAAAGCATTTGCTGAACCTTCTGATAATCCTTTTGGGTTTACAAAAAAGCTTTCCAATGACCCTACTGTACCTGAAATTACGCCTGTATCATACCCAAATAATAACCCTCCAAGTGTTGCGACTAATGTGAGTTTGATCAAGTACTTTGAATTGGTTGACTTTCCCATAATGCTTATTTTCGCTTGGTTAGTTTATATATACTGATTAATTATATTTTCAAATAATTCTTGTTTACCACTTTTTAGTTGTAGTTCACCATTTTCTTTGGCTATTTTGTATAGTGCTTTCAAATTCAATTTCCCTGTTTCAAAATCTTTACCTTTGCCTGTATCGAATGAACTATAGCGTTCTCTTCTAAGTTTTTTATAAGGTGATGATGTGATAATTCGATCTGCTATTAATAAGGCTCTTGCAAAGGTGTCAGCACCTCCAATATGTGCATGAAAACATCCTCCTTATCGGTAGAATTTCTTCTTATTTTAGCATCGAAATTAATACCGCCTCCTTGTAAACCACCTGCATTTAAGAATACTAACATAGCCTCGGTAGTTTCTTGAATGTTATTTGGAAATTGATCGGTGTCCCAACCATTTTGGTAATCGCCTCGATTGGCATCTATACTTCCTAGCATTCCAGCTTTGGCTGCAACGGCCAATTCATGTTGCATCGTATGCTGAGCCAGAGTAGCATGATTTACCTCAATATTTAATTTAAAGTCATAATCTAATCCATATTTTTTTAAAAAACCTATGGTAGTAGCTGAATCAAAATCGTATTGATGCTTCATTGGTTCCATAGGCTTAGGTTCAATAAAGAAAGTTCCTTTAAACCCTTGTCCTCTGGCATAATCTCGGCAAATTGTAAGAAACTGTGCCATATGGTCTAGCTCCCTACCCATATCTGTATTTAATAAAGACATGTAACCTTCTCGGCCTCCCCAAAATACATAGTTCTCTCCACCTAATTTGATTGTAGCATCTAAGGCTAACTTTATTTGTCCACCTGCTCTAGCTAACACATTAAAATCAGGGTTAGTCGCTGCACCATTCATATATCGTGGGTTTGAAAAACAGTTTGCCGTTCCCCATAATAATTTAACACCGCTATCTGCCTGTTTTCCTTTTATATAATCAGTAATGATATCTAATCGTTTTTCTGATTCTGTAAAGGTTGCTCCCTCTTGAATTAAATCGAAATCATGAAAACAGAAATAATCGAAGCCCATTTTTGAAATAAACTCGAATGCAGCATCAGCCTTATGCTTTGCTGCCTGAATAGGGTCTGATGATTGATCCCATTCAAAATTTTGAGTCCCTGGCCCAAACGGATCGGCTCCAACGCCACAAAACGTATGCCAATAGGCTATGGCAAATTTAAAATGTTCTCGCATGGTCTTTCCAGCTACTACTTTATCTGAATCATACCATTTATAGGCTAATGGGTTGTCTGAGTTTTGCCCTTCGTATCTAATTTCTCCAATGCCCCTGTAGTATTCTTTTTCTCCTAATAAAATCATTCTTAATAGTTTAAAAGTCGTTCTAAATTTATTTTCCAGTGTTCATATGCATGGGCATATGATTCTATATTCTTTAATGGCATATAGGTTGTTACGTGATCATTTTTTATAATGTTCTCACCAAACTCTATAAAATTACCATTAATTAATCCAGCAGCTCTTGCTGCTCCAATTGCTCCTGTGGTATTATATATTTCAATCTCATGTCCAATAAGGGTTGCTACTGTATTTGAAAATATTTCTGAGCGAAAAAGATTATCGTTACCAGCTCTAATGACGTTAATTGCATCATGGTCGTTTTTTAATATCTCCCCATAAACAAACGAAAAAGCGATTCCTTCAAGTGCTGCACGATACAAATGACCATGACTGTGCTTATTTAAATTTAAATTACAGAAATGCGTTCCGATTGTTCGGTTATTAAACATCCTTTCAGCTCCATTTCCAAACGGAATCACGGAAACACCGTTTGATCCAACATCGATTTTAGATGCCTTGCGATTCATATTTTCGTAGGAATTATCAATGCCATGATTTCGCAACCATCTATACATTATCCCCGCGCCATTAATACAGAGCAACTTCCCTATAGAAGGTTTTTCTTCGGTGTAGTTAACATGGGCAAACTGATTGATACGCTCAGTCTCCTTAGAGTTAAGGCTTTCAATAACAGCATAAATGACTCCTGAAGTACCTCCAGTTGCGGCCACCTCTCCGTGATTGAAAATATTTAATGACAAGGCATTATTAGGCTGATCTCCAGACCGATAAGTCACAGGGATTCCTTTTGGCAACCCTGTTTCTTTTGCTGCGCTATCTGAAACAGTTCCTTGATTGGAGAAGTTATTGACTATTTCAGGGGTTAGGCCATTATCAATCCCATAATACTCCAATAACCAATCAGCCGAGTTATTGTTTTTATAGTCCCAAAGAATACCTTCCGAAAGTCCGTTCTTCGTTGTAACTATTTCTTCGGTTAGCTTATGGGCGATGTAATCCCCTGGAAGCATGTACTTATAAATTCTCTCATAAAGTTCTGGTTCATTGTCTCGTACCCACTTTAGTTTAGAAGCCGTAAAATTACCAGGTGAATTCATTAAATGCTCCATGCATTTGGCAGTTCCTATCTCATTAAATGCTTTGTTTCCAATTTCCACGGCCCGACTGTCACACCATAGAATAGCATTTCTAATCGGTTTTCCTTCTTTATCCACAATTACCAAACCATGCATTTGATAAGAAATACCAATAGCCTGAATCTTAGAGGCATCTATATTTGCCCCATGAATTGCACGTTTTGTAACTATACAAATGTGCTTCCACCAAACTTCCGGATCTTGTTCCGCCCAATTACTATGAGGCGATACTATTTCCATTTCTTCATTAGGCTCTTGTAAGGTGATTATTTTTTTCCCGCTTAAAGCCTCTACGGTAGCAACCTTTATTGATGAACTCCCAATGTCATATCCTAAATAATACAAGTGCCTAAATATTAAATAGTTATATGCTTCTCCACCATAATTTCTGATTACCGTTTATCTTACTTCGTAACGGTGCATTTTGGGCTGATTATTATTATAAATTAAATGGACCATTTCTTTGGATTTGCTCTCAAGCTCTTCAACTACCTTGTAGAATTCTTTCTCTAAGTATTTTTCCAGACCCATTGTTTTAAATTTTAAATAACGTTGGTAATCTTCATTATCCTCTAAATCTTCATCCTCATCTTCATCCCATCCTACTTCTAAGGTCTTACGCAGTAACCATTCATCCCTTATCATTACTATAAGCTCCTCATTACGTGCTTTGTTAATTTCTGCCACCCTCAAAGCCTGTTGATATTGAGGCGTCTTCTCATTACTTTGTAGTTCTACACCTTGAGCAAATTCTAAATGCGAATAAGTGCCAACTACAGTTCCATCTATCAGCAACTCGTAATCACCATATTCCAAACCAACAATTTGTACTAGCTCTTTCCCCATTTTAGTACCTGCTTGTGTTAGCTTGAAGGCCATTTGGGCATCATTAGGCACTACCCATGGCAATGAATTTGCCTTAAAATTGAATGATATGTTCTTCTCTGTAGAATTACTTATTAATCCATTATCTGCTGAATATATCCAAGTATCGTCTCTTTTATCAATGACAATTTTTGAAACCAAGGAATTAGCTTCTATCCCCTTTAAAAAGGAAAGTGCCATTATAAGTTGCCCATCACTTTCAGGATGTACGGCATCAGGAACAAAGGTGAAATCTGGACTATCCTTGCGAGCTACGCGTGTATAATGTGTTAAATCTCCATGAAAATCGGCGTAACCATAGCCCTTTAAAGTTGCAACCTCCGCACACCATGCTCCAAAATATGCCAGTACGGCATCATAATGTAAATCTTTTACATCCTCTTCATCCACCCAATTTTCTCCAATCAAACCTTGCTGTGTGTCATATATTGTTGGTGTCAGGAGAATGGTCTTAACATTGGCCTTATCCAGCTTATTGGTCAATGTAGTCATATCCCTCTTGTAAGCATTGAAAATAGGATGCTCCCATTTAACATATTGACCATCGTTCATTCCAATTAAAATACTTACATATTTTGGCTTATGTTTTAATACATCTTCATCTAACCTAGTAAGCACGTGTTGGGCAAAATCGCCAGATACTCCCGCATTAATCAGATTAAGTTTTTTATTTGGGTATCTAGTGTAAAAATAGTCTTCTACATATTGGGTGTAAGCACATTGATGCGTAATGCTATTACCAATAAAAACGAATGTATCGCCATCTTCCAAGGATACTTTGCTCAAAGATTTTTTAAATTGCTGTGCCCATAAATAATTAGAAAATATAAGTAAAAACAGACCTATTACACGTGTATATTTATTATTCATTTTTTTTGTTTTATAAAATATTTAAACCAGCAAGAGAAGATAATTATCCAAGTGACCATTTTTTTCTAAAGGTTTTAACAGTCTATGCGACCCAATTTCAAAAGTTACACCTTATAATTATTTTAATATTCATCTAACCTAGAGCTATTAAGGCACTTTAATTTTTTCTTCAGTTTTTAATTATTACTTGGGAATGCAAACCCCTATTTTAAGTCTCCTAGATAAAATTTACTTCTTGAGTCCTTCCTTTTTTAACTTGAATTGGAATTACTTGATCTCTAAATTTAATCTTAGTAGCTCGTCCGCTTTTTGAAGTTATCAAAACCTTAGACGGTTTGCCATCTTTCCATTCCATATCTACTACAAAGCCTCCCCTTGCAGGTAAACCTTTTACTTTTCCATTAGGCCAGTTTTTAGGTAATGCCGGTAACAATTCTATTCCATCTAATGTGGATTGAAGTAGCATATAAGAAACTACTGCTGGTAGACCGCCACTTATATCCATATTGAATATCTCCTGAGGGTCATGATAAGACACAAATGCTGTAGTCCAGTAAGAGTTTACTAGCCAATTAACACATTCTTCTGCCAATACTGCATTTTTGAGATGTGCGGAAGCCATTCCCAATTGAACTAAGCCAAAAGCCATAATACCACCATCATTTTCCCTTCTGGAAAACATTCTAGCTTCTATAGCTTTTCTCGCAGCCTCCAATAATCTTTCATTATTCTTAAAATCAGGGTCAACACCGTCATAAAGCGGGTATAAATGCGATACATGTCTGTGATCATTATTATTTTCATAACTATCCCAAATCCACTCTTTTAGTTCACCTTTTTTATCAATGGCATATTCTGGTAATGATTTCAATATATTTTCATATTCAGAAATGCGCTCTTCTGCAATATAGCCTTGCTTTGCAAGAGCAATCAAATTTCTTAACAACTGTTTCATAGCGGCAACATCCATAGTTGCGTTAATTGCCACAGGGTGCTTACCAAGAGGCCCTACTTCTGGAGAGTAAGATGGAATAAACATATATTCCCCTTTTCTTGTCTTATATAAAATTTGACTTAAAAAGTCGTATGCTTCTAACATAAATGGCAGTGCTCT
Organism: Flagellimonas sp. CMM7; assembly: GCF_021390195.1. Lineage (NCBI taxonomy): Bacteria > Pseudomonadati > Bacteroidota > Flavobacteriia > Flavobacteriales > Flavobacteriaceae > Flagellimonas > Flagellimonas sp. CMM7. The sequence continues at coordinate 4,343,847 of NZ_CP090003.1, forward strand.
TTCCTTAAGGTATTGTTCATCCATTGTATATAACCATCTATCATAATGAAAATGGGCAGCCCAGGCCGTACCGGCGTACCAATATAAATGGGGGAAAAATTCCGCAAAGTGATAGGCACTTCCAAACTCACTTACTCGTGAGGGCACATAAATACCCTCCAACCCATACATAGCACTGGCATTATATTTAAAATCATCCATCATACTATCAAGCATGTTTAAATATGCGTCAGTTAATTCCTGATAGTTCGTATTGAGTCCCAAAGCAATCGCGGAGGGCACATTACCATTTAGTGTAAAATCACCAGACCATGCCGGTCTCCATGTGCCTCCCCAAATACCTTGTAGCGAGGGTGGGGTAGCCCCAGTACTGCTTATAACATTATAGCGTCCAGCTTTAACAGATTGAACTATTAAATCTTTATTGGTGTTTTCAAAACTAGATGAAGCCAACAATTCATTTGATGTTAAACTTGTGCTCTCATTCTCTCCTAACTCAAAACTAAACCTGTTAAACATTTCACCATGAATCTTTGCGTGTGGTGCCAACAGTTTATCGTACGACGGCTCTAAAACATCGAGCTCATTCTTCAAAGTTTCTATTTGATTACCTTCTGATTTATCGTAACTCAATTTTATGGTAGAGAGCACTAAAATTTCATCGGCGTCTATGACTTCTAATGCATTATCCCTTAATCGTATTGAACCTTTTTTATTTATAATCTTCGTAAGAACAGTATAGGACTTTAAAGATCCCTGCCATTCTTTTTTAAAGGTCGTTTGGTAAGACAAATAATTCTTCTCAGCCGAAATATTTAAATTAGTATAATCTGTTGGATCAAAAACTTCTTCATCTTCTTCTGCTTCCAACTGTGGAAGCTGATTAAGCAAGAACCTATAATTGAGTTTACCTCCGGTAGGGCTCGTAATTTGAAATACGGCAACATTATCCTTTCTAGAAACGAATGCTTTTCGTGAAATAATATCCTTTTCGGTACCATAATTTACGGTGACTTCTCCAGTTTCATAATTTACCGTACGAGCGTATTGGTCATTTTTAATGGGTTGTATCGCTTGAAACTCCAACTGACATGCAGGAATATGAGGGTTCGTCCATACAAACTCGTCTTCAATTCCTATTTGTTTGCCTTCTTCAACAGCAATCATCGAAGCTTCCTTTTCCTTACCATTAAATATCAAAGTTCTGATTTCATCTAACCGGCTACTTAAATTGGGCGCTTTTAAAGGCTCGTATTCGGGCATAAACAATTTCTCATGACTGAGTACAATTCTATCCTTGTGCACGTGGCCCGGAATTAACATACCTACAGTACCATTACCACTAATAGCAGATTCCTCCCACTTGGAGGCTGGTTCCCTACTCAGGAAACCGTTCTGTGGAGATAGCTCAAATAGCTCCACTAAATCAACTTTGCCAACGTTTGATTTGCAGCAGCAAATACTGACAGCCAGTATTAAGCAAATTATATGTTGCTTATTCATTTTTGAATAATTTTTAACAGCTACATTAATGAATTCGTAATTATTACTTTTACTGATTTAAAAACACCATACCAGAGAATAGACAAATGTTTCCTAGGTATGGTGTTAACAAACTAAACTAAAAACTAATGAAATATTCACGCTATTTTTGTTAAGACTAAAATAGATTTACTCCTTAACAATTTTGACTAACTCGATTAATTTGCTTGATTGGGCAATAGGTTAGCATTCAAGTCCAATTCTCTTTGAGGAATTGGAGCTACTTCATCTTGACCATCAGTAAAAGATGCGAAATTCTCATCCTCAACCTGCTGTGCGTTATTGTATTTACCATATCGCTTTAGGTCAAAAAATCTCCAGTTTTCTCCCGATAATTCCAAAATACGTTCTTGCTCTATACGGTCTCTAAAAGCACTTTGACTTCCAGTAAAGGCCGGATATGCAGTTGCTACCATAGGTCTTCCTGACCTAGCTCTTACCTGATCAACATATTGCACTGCTTGTGCCGTATTTCCTGCTGCATTTAAAGCTTCCGCATACATTAAAAGAATATCGGCATACCTAATAACAACATAATCCGTACCCCCATCGGCAAGAATAGCCATAAATGTTTGACTACCTGAAACTGGGTCAACATTATTCTCTACATTCTCTTGCTCAGAGTATTTGTAAAACCCTGTGACCAAATCCTGATTTGGAGCTCCATCAGCCCAGACCTGACCTGAAAGTCCATAGTATGTAAGCGAGGAACCAGGATATATAATGGTGTAATCCATTCTTGAGTCCTTACTTCCCGCAGCTGTTTCCTCTCTTTGAAAGGCGTTAAGTATCATATTAGAACACTGTATATCTCCAAAAGCTCCGCCACCTTCCGAAGGACTAAAAACTTGATGACGTCTATGTGAATCCGTTTCATTAGTTGGTCCATTTTCAATAAAGTTTACAACAAACAATGCTTCCGGATTAACCGCCCCCGTTTCTCTAAAATTATCATTAAATACAGGTAATAGGCTGTATTGATTTGAATCTATGATAGCTTTTAGCAAAGGTTCTGCTTCGGCATATCGTTGTTGTTGAAAATAGGTCTTAGCTAAAAGCGCTTGTGCAGCTCCTTTGGTTACTTTTCCATATTGGTTTTCTGGCCAACTTAGGGGGAGCTTTTGTATAGCTGATAGCAGCATACTTTCCATCAAAGCGTAAATCTGCCCGTTTTCTGCAGAACTCGGTCTATCAGATGGTTGTTGCACTCTATCAACGTATGCTACATTTTCTCCAAACAACCCAACCAAGTTAAAATATCCTAATGCAATTAAAAATTCTGCCTGTCCAGCAATCTCTGGTTTACCAAATCTGGGTTCATTCTCCAATACCTGGTAAGCCCTACTTATTAAAGCATAGTTATTCACCCAGTGCGGGCCTCCAAATTCATCGCTGTCTGATAGTGTAAACCTTACCAATGCGTTAAACTCAAAGGGATGCTCATTAGTTCCCTCATCAGAAAGTCCTGAATATAATATATGGAAATTCTGTCCATATGTTTCCCAGAATTGCAAAACATCATATGCTGCAATTATTCCTTGTTCCAAATCTTGTTCAGTTTGCCAGAAAGCAGATTCAGACAATTCATTTGGATTGATTTGGTCTAACTCGGAGCAGCCAACCAAACCCAATAACAAGGAAAGCAAACAAATACTTTTTAATTTTCTTTTAAATATATTTTTCATCTTATTTTTCATCTTTAATCTTTTTATAAAGAAACATTTAACCCTAAAGAAATAGATCTTACAACTGGATAGCCCAGATCTGCCTCTCCTGCTGTAAAGAAATCGCCTTCAAATTCTGGTTCCAGACTTGTAAAATCTGTCCAAGTAAATAGGTTCTGTCCTGAAACAAATACCCTTAAATTATCCACATCATCCCATGGAATGGTGTATCCTATTTGCAAATTTCTTAGCTTCACGAAACTACCATTTTCCACATATAAAGTACTGGCGGTATAATTACCATGTTCAGCTGAAGTTTGAGGTCTAGGATAAGTTCCTACACCGTTTATATAAGGATCATAATTTGCTGGATAATTAGATGATATATCAGAATGTAAGCCCAAAAGAGGCAAATTGAGTACATCTCTGCCCGCTAAACCAGATAAAAATGCGGTGAAATCCAAGTTCTTATAGGTAGCAGAAAAGTTAAAGCCAAACTGCACCCTGGGCAAGGTATTACCCACTGCTACCCTATCTTGAGCATCAATTCTATTATCTCCATTAACATCTCTATATTTTGCGTCTCCAACTATAGGAGGAAAGTCTCCTACTTGAAAACCTGAGGGTAAATTATCAATTTCTTGTTGTGTGTACAACCCTTGATAATCTAAAACAAAGAGTCTTGCTCTTGGCTGCCCTACACTGGTTATAGAATTACTTACAATGCCTGTAAATCCTTGTGGAACTTTTTTTACTTGTGTTTCATTACCTGAAGCATTTGCACTTATTTGAAATTTAAAGTCTCCTTCTGTCTTTCTATACGTTAGGTTAGCTTCCCATCCCTTACGCTCATTAGTCACGGCATTTAATGTAACTGTTGTGGCTATTGTTGGGCCTGCTGTTCCAGGAACCTCAACATCAGCTAAAACATCTTCTATATCATCAACATAATAGTTTCCTTCAAATGCCAATTTTCCATTGAATAATTCAAGGTCAATACCAAAATTATATCCTCTTACCTTGGCCCAAGAAATATCAGGATTGGCTAAAAGGTTTGATCTTGTAGCACCAGTTACTGGATCACCTGTTGGCCCAAGATTATAATTTGGTCCACCAGCCCCTCTAACAATAGTACTGGTAGCAAAATAAGGGCTGCTGCCATCACCTGCTTCATTATATCCTACCTCACCATATGCAGCTCTTAATTTCAATCTGGAAATGGCCTCTATATTAAAAAAAGATTCATTGGATACATTCCATCCTAAATCTAAAGAAGGAAATACATCATCTCTATTGTCGCCAAGAAAAGAAGAGAAAGCATCTCTACGAACAGACGCTTTTAACAAATAGCGATCATCATAGTCATAAGTAAATCTTGAAAGTAATGATTGGGTAACCACTGTACCTCTTGAACTACTAATTGCAGGAGCACCTCCACCATTTGGGGTGGCTGCTACAAGTTCAAAAAGTCCAGATTCAAAAGCGTTGAGCGATTCATCATAAGCAACTCCAGAAGAAAAATCTGTTGTCTCTAAATCGTTATAAGCCCCCATTAAAGAAAATGTATGCCTTCCGAGTGTTTTTTCAAATGACAAACGATGTTCAAGATAATAATTTCTTGCCTCATTATGATTAACCGATAAACTTGAACCTATTAAAGTTGATCGGCGCAGTTGGCTTCTTTTGTTAAAGCTTTTTTCATAGCTGGATGATTGCTCCAATCCAAAACTAAAATGGTAATTCAATCCATCAATAATCTCAAAATCTGCATAGATGTTACCTAGTATATTATTGGTTTCTGTGGTTGTTTTGTATAGAGCAGCAAAACCTATTGGATTAACCACAAAGCTTAAATTATTTACATCCCCATGACCATATCCACTAATTTTGGTCGGATCCAAAACTGGTACAACTGGTAAAGCATCTAGGGCTGAAGCGACGACATTCCCAGAAAACGTAGCGTTATCTTCACTTGCCCCTCCGCTAAGCCTTACTCTATTTAAAGCCAAGTTTTGTCCCACTTTGAGGCGATCTTTGATAATCTCATAAGAAGTATTAATTCTAATCCCGCTTCTATCAAACTTAGGTCCAGGAACAGTTCCTTCCTGGTAGGTATGATTTACCCCCATTAAAGCCGTAAAACGGTCTCCTCCACCAGATACGGTCACATTAGCATCTTGAAGTAAGGCGGTTTTGTATACTTCGTCCTGCCAATCGGTATCAATTCCAGGCAAATTAAAAGCATGTGCCAACTGCAATCCACTTGCGTAGGGAGAATCGTAAGCTGACCTTACAATTCTAGCCCATTGTTCTGCATTAGCCATATCTAATCTAGTGCCTATTTGTTGAAATCCTGTAGTCACGTTAGCACTTACACTAAGTCTTCCTGGCTTACCTTGCTTTGTGGTGATAACAATAACTCCATTTGCTGCACGCGACCCATAAATGGCAGCAGAAGAAGCATCCTTTAATATCTGTATATTTTCAACATCACTGGGATTGATTGTTGGTGCCTCGTTGAGGATTACACCATCCACAACATATAAAGGGTCATTATTTCCAGCAAAAATAGAACCACGAATCCTAATATCTCCAATATCCCCTGGCAAACCATTGCCGGTAACGGCAACCCCAGCCGTTCTGCCTTGGAGTCTATCCGTAATATTGGTATACTGCATCTTTTCGGTCTCTCCTACGTCAATAATAGAAACAGCCCCCGTTAGAGAACTCTTCTTTTGAGAACCATAACCAACCACCACCACTTGCTCCAGCACATTTTGATCAGGTTGCATATTCACCTCGAGATTGGTTCTTCCTGCTAAATCAATTTCTTGAGCAATATACCCAACAAAACTAACCACCAGCGAAGCATTGGAGTCAGATACCTCAATACTAAAACGCCCATCAAAATCGGCAGCAACCCCATTGGTAGTAGATTTCTCAATTACTGTAGCACCAGAAAGTGGTAGACCCGTCTCATCATAGATTGTTCCCGTAATTGTAGCCTGAGCAATCACACTAGATTGAATTCCCAAAAAAAGACCTAGAACCCAAAGGGCTTTACATATATTATTTTTATATTTCATTTCTTATATTTCTTTAATTGTAAATTTGATTAACCCTTGATACCTAATTTCAAATCATCTATCGAGAAAGAAACCCCTGCTTCTTCAGAATTAAATCCAATACCTGCAAAATTTTCTAAATCGGCTTCAATTCCTAAATCCTCCAGCAACACTTGTAAATCTTCTACTTGAACAGAGTTGAAGTTCGGGTCGTTTAAAATAATTTCCTGTCCAAGATCAGCAAGGGTAATACTAAATTCCTCTCCTGCCACAAAGAAAATGTTCACCAAGGCAGGATCACTTACATTAGCATATTTAAATTCAAACTGCGCCACGATTTCAGCTACATTTAAAGGCACCGTAAATATTTCAAATCCTGCCCATTCCCCAAGAACAGGACCTACCACGGCAGCTCCTGAAATAATTGACACATTAGAAGGGTCACCAGAAAAGATAAACTCTACGTTATCAAAAACACCAGTCGTCTGAGTCGCAAATTCACCGTCAGGAACATCAAAATTAATGTCTAACACAAAATCTATGTCAACGCCTGGCTCAACCTCAACATTAACAGCTGTTGCCACCTCGTTCCCTGCAGAATCCACAACAACCACATCCACTACTGTTGTCCCAATTCCAACTGATTGCAAAACTAAAGTAGAGCCACTTATACCAGCTTCGACAACATTGACATCCCTTGATGTTGCCGTAAATGTTAAAATATCATTTTCCTGATCATTAACATTAACAGCCAAATCAAATTCTTTTGGCAAGCTAATTTCCTTTAAAAGTTTATCACCAATCTCCGACACTCTTGGCGGTTGATTAACAATTAGCACATCCGGAAACTCAACCTCAAGAGGATTTTCACAGGATGAAAAACCGAAAAGGAAAGATATGACAAGAGCCATCCAAATCATTTTCTTATTGTTTTTTTCCATAATCTTAATTTAGTTAGTTATTTATTGAACATCTCGCAAATATAGGTATATTAATTTACTTTTTAAACATTAGTAAGTAAGATTTGTTTAAAAAAATCTGAGGAACCAAGCCTTGAAGCTTATAAAACACTGTTACAATAACAAAAAACTCATCTAATCATCAAAAATTATTTTGGCAATAGCCGTGGCATGGATATACTAGGAGAAGTATTAGTTAGTAGTTATTCCCATGTCATTATTTATAAACAAAATATACCTGAATAACACTCCTATTAGTATTGGAATTGGACAATATGTTCAATATGCTTAATGGTTTTCAATCTTCCAATTAGCACCTAAAGCTGGTTGACATTTTTATTCTGGATATTGAAGTAATTATTCAAAACAAATACTTACTTTTACACTGTTAATAAGTATATACAACCACACAAAATAATATTGACAAAAAGCAATCAAAAACAACTTTTATTAGAAAAGCGAACCCTAAAAACATATTTAATCCCAATCTCTTTTAATGAGCGCTATATATTCTTTGGCAAACCAAAAATAAAAGATTAAGGGTTGTGAAATTTAGACCAGGATTTGTCTGGGCATAATGGAGGTTACTATTTGTATCCAAACGAAATTGAATCTCTTCTATGTTTTAGAAATGTAAAAGCATTTGACGGGAAACTTATACAAGTCATAAGGATTAAAAGCAAGAATGTCAAAACAAAACTTTTTAAGCATGCATTTTTTTGAAAGTAGATTCGCAAATAATTTAAATAAGAACAATAAAAATGACAACTAAAATGAAAAAAGAACTGATTTGGAGCTTATTACTCCTTTTAACGGGTACGTACATGAAGGCCCAAGAACCAATACAGCATTTTAATTTTGACGATATTAAAGTAGAACGTCAAAAAGCTAATTTAGAACGAGGGGAAACCTATGTCCCAAAAGAAGTTTTTGCCTATGTTAAAGAAGCTAGTGGCAAAGAACACAGTTTAAACGGAAAATATTACAAGAGTGTGCCAGGCGTAAAGGGAAATGCCATTTTACTGGATGGCTACACGTCCCATATAGTCATTGAAGAAGAATTTGATGAAGGAATAGATGATTTTGCAAGAGACCAATTAAAGGCGTTTACCATAAAATCTTGGGTGGCCTTGGGGCCTACCCAAAGAATTTCTGTCCAATTTACAGCCACAGAAGACCCATTTCAGATGGCGCTCATCAAGGTTACAGTTTAGAGCTAGATGATTGGGGAAGACCTGTTTTAATGCTGGGCACCTACGAAGGAAAAACAGAAGCGCTCTTGAGTGATGAAAAAATTGAACTTAATAAATGGACCCATGTAGTAGCCACCTATTCACCAGAAAAAGGAATGGTTCTTTACCTAAATGGAAAGCAAGTTGCCCACAAAACTTTTAAAGGAACCTTCTCTATCGTTCGCCACCATGAAGAGGTACCTAAATTAATAGGGAAAAGTAGAGAAACACAAAGGCCAACGGGTACCATCCGACCAGAGGGAACGGAAAAATCCCTGACCTATCTAGATGCCATTTTAGATGAATTAGAATTGTATGATGTAGCTCTGGATGCAAAATCAATCGCCTCTGTGTACCAAAAAGAATCAAAGTCACTTAGCACACCTGCTTTACCAAAAAGAAAATTCCCTTCGGGCCCAAAATCTCCAGGTATCTTCAGAGCAGTAAATACTACTTTAAAATATTACCCATCTTGGGATGCGCCATGGGCTGTAGATAAACATGCCGACGTGGTAGTACAATTTGATGAATCTGACTGTAAATTTGTATTTTGGAGAGGTACCAGTTATATCCCAAGCTGGGTTAGTGAAAATGGCATTTTCTTTAACAATGGTTTTAATGAGGGATGGAATGCTCATGGTAGCTGTGAACCTATGTCTGACAAAAAGACAAAATACTCCAGTGTGAAAATTGTTGAAAGTTCACCGGCAAGGGTTGTGGTACAATGGCGCTATGGCTTGGTAGATGTGGTTGGTAACTTTGCTTTTGAAGACCCGCAAACTGGATGGGGAGACTGGACTAACGAAACCTATACTATTTACCCAGATATGAGTGCCGTACGTGAAGATGTATTACTAAGCAATGCTCCTAATGCAGCTCATGAGTGGCAGGAAAGTATGGTTGTAATGGAACCTGAGCAAAGACCAGAAAGTGTTTTAGAGTATGGTGCTTTAACAGTATCTAACATTGATGGAGAAAGCACTACCTATTCTTGGGAACATAATGCTCCCAAACTATGGCCAGAATATCCCAAAAACATAACTAACCAAATCGTAAATACTAAAGCAAAATACAAGCCTTTCTCATCATTAAGACCCCAAGATATCGCAGGAGGCATTGATGGTGGCCAACCCCAGAGCATGGATTTATATGCAGGGGAACAAAGAAGGCATATTAGTGTATTCCCTTGGTGGAACCACTGGCCGGTGGCACCAAGACCTACAGATGGAAGATACGCTATGGTAGCAGACCGTGGCTCCCATGCCTCTTTATCACATTATTTCTGGAATGCTTACAAAACAACAGACCGTTCTATGAGCAAGATTATGCTTTGTGGCATGACTAATGATAACATAGAGTCTGTTGTAAACTTAAACAAAAGTTGGTCAAATCCGGCTAAAATTAGTTTAGGCAACAATACTTCAAAAGCATATTACAAACCAGAAGAAAAAGCCTACATCATAGCACTAAACAAACAGGTCGAATATTTAGACATAACATTAGCGGGTACTGAGTCCTCCCCTGTTGTAAACCCCGCTTTCGTAGTTGAAAATTGGGACCAACGTGACGTGACGTCTCTTACGGTTAATGGAAAACCGCTAAATGACAAGGATGCCCGCTTTGGGTATAAGGATTCCTTAAATGGTGTAGATCTCATTGTCTGGGTTAGAACAAGCTCAAAGGATTCAGTAGACATAAAAATCTCGAGCAAGTAACCAACCAAATTTTAACATCCTAACTATTAATCTTCGATTGGAACAATTCTGGTCGAAGATTTTTATTTATAATATAAAATTAATAACATGTTATTGATTACTAAAAAAACATAAATTTAATTTGATATTTTAGCTTATTAATTATAATTAACTAATCAATAAATACAATAAATACAATGATTTAAATTTTTAATAGGTAAAATAATTTTAACTTTTTAACTTTTGTTTAGTAAGATAATATTTTATACATTACTCTAATTCAATTTTTGAGGGATTAAATTGAAGATTTAATAGTTTATTAATTTAATTCTAATCAAAAATGAAAAAAAACTATTTCATTCTTTCTCATTGGTCTAAACTGAGCCTTTTATGCTCCATGATCTTATTGGTCATGCTAGTTCCACAAAACATGGAAGCCCAGTTCGGTCAAGGCCAAACACCTGCTCAAGTTGCAGGTACACCAACGGTTACTGCCATAGCAAATGGTAATTGGACAGATGCGTCCACATGGAATACACCCAATCTTCCGGGTACAAATGCCCGAGTCCGCATTCCAAGTCAATACACGGTGACTGTAAATTCAGTGGTTACTACTGAACATAAGTCAATTAACGTTGAAGGCACACTTAGATTTGCAACCAATGTAAATACTGAGCTCAGAGCCGAATATGTGCATAGTGCCATGGGTAGCGTTATTGAGATCGGTACTGCTGCCAGCCCAATCGCCCCAAACGTAACTGCTTCTTTTGTGGTAGCAGATCTTGGTGGAGGTGGTAGCGCCGATTGGTGGAGATATGCTCCAGGACTGGTACTGATGGGTAAAGTGGACATGCACGGCGAACAAAAAACTACTTGGATGGAACTTAATCAAGGCATCACTGCAGGAGCTACATCAATGACATTAGCCCAAACACCTTTGAATTGGAAGGTAGGGGACAAATTGGTTATTGCGGCTACAACATCACAAAATTTCACAAGTGATGACGTAGTGACAATTCAGACTATCAACGGCAACAATGTTACTTTTACGCCGGCTACCCAATATGCCCACCAACCGCCATCACAAGCTCCTAACCTAAAAGTTCATGTGGCCAACTACACACGTAACGTTAAGTTCACATCTGCAAACCCTAGTGTAACTGCTAAACGCAGAGGACATGTGATGTTTATGCACAATGCAGATGTAAGGATGAGATATGTAGAAATGAACCAGATGGGACGTACGGACAAGACTCAGCCGGTAAATGATTTTCAGGGCTTTGTAATTGGAGATATAAATCAGGTAAATAGAGCCTTCTTACCTGGAGACCCAGGTTCTCCCGAGCTACTTCCCTCTGAAAACGTATGGGGACCGAATACCAATCCAAGAGGGCGATACTCGGTACACTTCCATCGTAGCTTGGAAAATGAGACGGCTACTGATGTAAACTCTATTCCTAAAGCAGTGGTAGAAGGCGTAACCGTTTTTGATGATCCGGGATGGGGCTATGTTAATCACTCTAGTAACGTTGACTTTATCAACAATGCTTCTTACGCAGTGGTGGGAGGAGCATTTAATACCGAAGCAGGTGATGAACTTGGGTCATTTGTTGGAAACATTGCTTTAAGAACATGGAACACCTCAGATCCATTTGGTAATCCGCTGGCAGGAGAAGCTGACTTGAACCTAAGAGAAGGCGGTATGGATTTTGCATTCCAGGGAGATGCCTATTGGTTCCACAGTCACGGTGTAACCATTAGAAACAATATAGCAGCAGGAGTATCGGGTCACTCGTATGTTTTCTGGCCAGAAGGCTTGATCGAACTTGGTAAAGGACAAAGACGCGGAAATGTTAACTGGCATTTATCATCTGCTCAAAGAGCATTGGTTGGAGCGCCTAGTTCACACCCTGAACCTGATTTTAATAATATCCCATGGCAGTTTGATTGCTGGTTGATTCCGGCTAAGCCTTTTGAGAATAATACAGCCTATTCGGCCAGTAAAGGCGTTTCGTTATTTTACGGACATTCCAGATTCCTAAATAATTTCGAAGGCCCAGGAGAAGCCATAGCTGCTGGCGTACCAGCAGGGACTCCCGGTCTTTTTAACCATGTTCCTGAAACGTTCAGACAAACACTTGAAATAAAAATAGACGGAACTAAAATCTGGAACATCAGAAACTCGGGCATCTCTTCTCAATATGCTTCTCATGTAACAATTTCAAACAATGAGGTTTACGGTTACGATACACCACCAACTCTTGCCGGTCGCCCTATTGAAGGTATAGATTTGGACCACTGGAGGAACTCTGACAACTGGTTGATTGAAGGAAACACAATCAGAGGTTTTACAAATGGCGCAATTGGCTTAACGCCTCCTACAAATGCTACTTCCGTTGTTGTTAGAAACAATATTTATGACAACCCAGGTACAGATATCCGAATTAGTTCTAGAACCTATAAAGGTGAGGCTGATGGGCTTGCTGAAGAAGGTATTGGAAACCCAAAAGCATTCCCGGGCTGGCCTGGTATGGTAACCATGTCTAATAACCAAAGAGTAATGACCCTTACTAATGAAAACTTCATATCTACATCTGCCAATAACATCGTGATGAGAGCTTCTTTGAGCAACGACTTTGTAGTAGATGCTGAAGATGGATTTGCGGTAAGTGGACAGCCAAGAAACCCTTATTCATTCTTGTATAGAGATGAGATCACACTCAATTTTGGAGAATTCAGCAATTCTAGATTGTATTTCAATGAACAAGCGGGAAGTTATACACCTATTACAAATCAGAACGAAAGGTGGGATGCTGAAGAGGTAGAACCAGGTGGCACGGCTGAATATGTCATTCCTAATGCATGGAGAAATAAAACAAACAATCAACTCCTCTCTGTCAATTTAACCTATGAAGGCAGTACCACTCAAAACCATTCATTTGGTGGTGAAATCATGCCAGCTGGAGCCAATACACACCCTCAAATTACAGGTGGTCAGGCTACCAATATTGTTGTAGACCCATGTGCAGGTGTCACACCACCAGCGCCAACTAATGTCACAGCAACTAACAACAACTGTATTTCTGTGGATCTCAGTTGGACTGCCTCTAACTGCGCAACTTCATATAGAGTGCAGCGCAGAGTAGATGGAGGAACATGGTCTACACTCAATGCTAATTTGGCTGCCACAAATTACACAGACAACAGTCCAGCTTCTGGTGACAATGAGTATAGAGTTAGAGCACAAAATAGTGCAGGCAATTCCAGTGACGAACTGGTAACTGGTGCTGTAAGTTGTGGTATTCCTACTCAGTACACTTTAACAACAAACACAAATGGTTCAGGATCTATTTCATTGAATCCATCTGGAGGCACTTATAATGACGGAACTGTGGTTACTGCGACCGCTACCCCTGCATCGGGATATCAGTTTGATAACTGGAGTGGCTCGTCTACAAGTACAAGTAGCTCTGTAGACATTACTATGGACGCTAACAAATCCCTGACTGCTAACTTCAGTTTGATACCACCTCCTGCAGGTCTTACTGCAGAAAGTGGATCTATTTCTGGAATTAGCACAAGCGGTTATACTGCGGTGAGTCTTACAAAGTCTTTCACCAACCCTGTAGTGGTAGCCACACCAGTACTACCTTCTACTGGTACCGCTTCTGTGGTAACCAGAGTCAGAAATGTGACTGGCAACAGCTTTGAAGTTAAAGTTCAAAACCCCAGCGGATCAGCTGTTAGCGGTATTGAAGTGAAATATCTGATTGTTGAAGCAGGTACTTATACATTGGCCTCTGATGGTGTAAAAATGGAAGCGAAAACTGTGACCTCTTCTGTCACTGCCAGAAAGAATGGCTGGACTTTGGAAACGGAAACATACAATCAGTCTTATACTAGCCCTGTTGTATTGGGTCAGATTATGACTGCTAACGATGCAAATTGGAGTGTATTCTATGCCACTTCCAGTTCTAGAACTTCTCCGCCTTCTGCTAGTGCATTGAGAGCGGGCAAGCATGTTGGTGAAGATAGCAATACAAGTAGAGCAAATGAAACAGTTGGCTTGATTATCGTTGAAGCTGGCTCCGGAATTGTTGATGATATTTCATTCCAAGCTGGAGTAGGCTCTGACATTGTGAGAGGTCCTGGTAATTCTGCCAGTGGATACTCATACAGCCATAGTGTATCGGATGCTACGGGAGCAATCTTGAGTGCTTCCGGTATGGACGGGGGTGATGGTGGATTCCCAGTTTTATTGGGCGCAAGCTCGATATCAGGTTCTAATATCGCAATGACCTTTGATGAAGATCAGATTGGGGATAGCGAAAGAAATCATACTACTGAACAGGTTGCCTACATGGTGTTCAATGGCGGAAGTACGCCTCCGGTGCAATATACGTTAACCACCAGTACTGATGGAAATGGTTCAGTAACCGCAGGTGGCACCTATAATGCAGGTACGGTAGTGCAAATCTCTCCAACACCTAATGCAGGATATGTATTTAGCAACTGGTCTGGTGATGCTTCAGGCGCTTCTGTCCCGCTTTCGGTAACAATGGATGCCAACAAGAATATAGTGGCCAATTTCACGCAAAGCCCTCCTACTCAGTACATTTTAACTACAAACACGAATGGTTCGGGATCTATTTCATTGAATCCATCTGGAGGCACTTATAATGACGGAACTGTGGTTACAGCAACTGCTACTCCAGCATCAGGGTATCAGTTTGATAACTGGAGTGGTGCTTCTACAAGTACAAGTAGCTCTGTAGACATTACTATGGATGCTAACAAATCTCTGACTGCAAACTTTAGCCAAGTACAGACTTATCAGTGGAATATGGTCGATAACGCTGATGCTTCTATTTCATACAACGGAAGCTGGGCCTCCTTTACTGGTATTAGTGGTTGTGTAGCAGGCACTCACAATGAGTCCAGCTCAAGTGGTGCCAGCGCGTCGTTGACTTTTACAGGGACACAGGTAAGGATATACATTTTCGGAGAGTCTGGAGATGGAGGAAATGCTAATGTGCTCATAGATGGAAACCAGGTTGGCACCATAGATTTCACTGCATTCAGTGGTTGTAACCAGTTGGCATTCACCAGTGCTACATTAAGCGCCGGTTCCCATACAGTTCAGATTCAGAGAACCTCAGGGTTCGTATTCCTTGATGGAATCGAATTTTTTGGACCTGGTGGTGGTTCTAGTAGCTCTAAAGCTTCTAAAAGTAAAGATGTGGTGCTAAATGATAATGATAACAATAAAGTAATAATATCAATGTATCCTAATCCGGTGGAGGATGATTATGTAAATATTGGATTTATTAGAGGTATTGAAGGAAATAATGCCAAACTAAACATCTATGACATGGCTGGTAGACAGCTAGTATCAGAAGCAATTAATAATATTCAAAATAATAAAACACATCAAGTGGATATAAGTAATTTACAATCTGGAAATTATTTATTAATTGTTAAACATTCAAGAGGAACTAAATCGTTCCAAATGATTAAGAAATAAAAATAGGCGAAATACAATATTGTCCTAATGCTATTTTTAATAATAAAGACAATTGCTTTTCCATAAGGTAAGTTTGAGGTCAATTTAATAACCTTCATTTTTTATTTCTTGTTCGATATAGCAAAACATGAAGAGGCTGCCTTTGCTTCTATATATGTATAACGTATGACTTTTGGTTATCGTGAAAGCTCGGCAAAAATTTATTGTTAAGATCAATTTGGAGATATTATCCCTCAAAGTGTTTAAAATATTAAAGGTAGAAACTCCCGAAATTATTCTAATTAATTTTAAATTTTATGTACAATAAATTTATCAAGACAGGAGAAGGTCACATCATTTCCTAAATCATTCAAAAGCATATAAGCCTTAGGAAATTCATCAACCTTTATTTGTAAAGTTAACTATATTAAATTAGAGCACCTCCATCTATTGGTAACGCATGTCCTGTAATAAAAGAGGCCTTTTCTGAACAGAGCCATAATACAGCATCAACCACTTCATTTGGCTTACCGATACGACCAATAGGGTGCATCTCAATAGCCAGTTTTGTTAATTTATTATCATGAAAAAAGGCTCTTTCGGCCATTGATGTTTGTATAACGGCAGGGCAAACTGCATTAATTCTAATTCCCTTATCTGCATATTCCAAAGCCGCAGACCTTGTTACACCAACAACGCCATGTTTAGAAGCATGGTAAGCAGCTCCTGCCAGGCCACCTCTCAACCCAGCTCCTGATGCATTATTAACAATTGCACCGCTGTTTTTAAGAAGTTCTGGAATTTGATATTTCATACATAGCCATACGCCTTTCAAGTTTATATCTAAAACTTTATTCCACACTTCTAGGTCATAATCTTGTGCATTCACAAAAGGAGTACCTTCAATACCCGCATTGTTAAATGCCATATTTAGTTGGCCGTAATGCCTAATGGTGTTCCGAACCATTTTTTGGACTTCATCTGCGTTGGCTACATCTGTTTTAACAAAAATGGCTTCTCCCCCTTTTATGTTTATGTTATGTACTGTTTCTTCTCCCTCTGTTGTTCTTCTCGAAGCTACCACAACTTTAGCTCCGTGTTTAGCAAATGCCAGTGCAGCTTCTTTTCCAATCCCCGCACTTCCTCCTGTTACAATAACTACTTTAGAATCAAACATTGTATTTCTTTTTAACTTTAAGCATCTCTTTGACTAAATAAACCATTTCTTTTTCCCTTTTTCTAAGTCTTCGGATAAAATTTGAACTCCCTTTATTAAAATTTAAAAGAGGTTTTGTGCTAATTTAAAGTTATAATTTTTACTTATTGAAACCTGAAAAGATCTCTCTTACATTGTCAATACTAAGACCTATAGCTTCTATGGCACTCATAGTATGCGGTGTTTCTTCATCTGCAGCTTGTTCTAAAAAAAGCCTCGGTTTTTGATTGTGCTTTAGAAGCGTCTCAGCAATCTTTCCATAATCAATATCACCTGCTCCGAAAGTTTCGGTCCAAATCCCATTCTGGGTCTGTCTTAAGTGAAGTTCTTCAATGCGTTTTGCGTGCTCATTTATCAGTCCGTAAAGGGCATCTAATGAACCTGTGCCTTTGTAAATCCAATCTGAATCAACACAAAGCCCAAGATTTTCAGGTTTTGTATGTGTCACCACATGATTGAACTCTTTGGCGTTATTTTCCATTTCTATGGCGTGATTGTGATAAAGCATTCTAATACCAATCTTTCTCAATCCTGCTCCCAGAGAATCCAATGCCTTAGATTGTATTTTAAGTTCGGAATCTGTTTTATGCTCTACGGGTTCATTCTCTTTAGCTTCAGGATTAACCACCATGGCATCTATTCCCATCCCTTTTAATTTGCGTCCAACGCCAAGCATTTCAGCAATATGTTTTTGTGCTATGCTTTCAATGTGCATGGTTGGGTTCACAAACATACATGCACCATTAAAATTATTCTTTTGCAGCCTGGCAAAGGTCTTTTGGGGAAGCCTTGTTCCATTTCCATTAAAACCTCCATACCACTTAACGACGCTATTGATTGGTTCTTCCAAGATGCTTCCAATTCTTGATACCAACGTTTACCTTCTCTTTCAAAAAAAGTCATCCAGGTAAACTCCTGACAGTATACTTGGATTTGATTTTTACAATTATTAATTGATGCAACCACATCAATAGGGTTCATCATTAATAAACTGGAGCCCAACAGGCTTTTTTTAATAAAGCCTCTTCTTTCAATGGTCTTCATAACTTTTATTGAAGATTTTAAAAATTAGTATTTAGGTAAAATAGCATGGGCAAACCTATCTGCCATTTTCTCACTTCCTTGCTCATTCGGATGACAAACATCTTCCAAGTCATCTACTGTAAAGCCAGCATTACAGTCCACCAAAACGATTGGGGAGTCCCCTGAATTTAGTTCCGAAGCGAGCAATGCCCAATTAGAGTTAATCTTTGGCACTAACATATTTTGCTTTGGAAACTCAGTATTAAGAGGAGTTATTTGAGCTAGATAAATGGCGATTTTCGGGTTCTTTTTACGCAACTCTCTTATTATGGTGCGCATACTCGTGATTACCTGATTCAACGTAAGGTGTCCTTCAAAAATAAATTCGGTGTCATTGGTACCTAAATGAATCAAAGCGAGATCGGGGATATCCTTTAGCTCTCGCATCCATGAGTTTATTTGAGCAGAAGCATCCACCGTTGTAATGCCACTTACGCCTTGATGCCTATTATTAAAAGTATATCCTTTATAAACCGGGTATTCATTAGTACCCCCTACTCTGTTTCCAATAAAATTATGTTTGTACCCCGCATCAAGCAGTTTTTTCCATAATAAATAACGGTAATCAGATTCTTCTGTAATAGAATTGCCCAAGGCCAATATATTTTTAGTTGATGAAACTTGAGGAGACATACACGAAAGACTTTCTTTGTTTTTCAAATGGCCATCTTTATAACCGTTAATTGAAATCACCACCAAAATGAGATAAATTAATTTACTCATTACTTCAAATTTAGTTATTGGTTGATATTTTTATACTAAAGGGTTCTTTGGTAATATAATTTATAAAAACAACCAGATTATCTCTAGACATCTTTTGCTCAATAGCTTTATTAAAAGCCACATTAGGTTTATTAGAGCTGATATTAAAATCTGTCGATTTCACGTTTTCTATAATTAATGCTCCATTATTAAATGACTGCTTACTATTTGCACTAAACTTAACGGTATAATCTTCCTTAGCTTCAGTTAGGTTATTAAAAATGTGAGCGCGTTCTAATTTATCATAACCTATAAATTCAACATTACCGTTTGTGACTGTAACAGGACTAGCTTCATTCCAAGATTTGGATGGAATTATAAAGCTCTTCCTTACTTACCGATGCAAAATCAAAACTATCAAGTGCATCTTTTTTATGATTACCTTAGAATCAATCAAGCTTATTAATTAATCTCCAAGTTTAGTACTTTATTTAAGATTAAAGAAAAAGCGCCCATTAACGCTGCATTTTCCCCAAATGATGATTCCAGTAGTTCTGTTTTAGATGATAGGCTCACCATTGAATGTTTATTAATTTCACTTTCTAGCTTATTTATTAGAAACTTCTTGCCCCCTATTAGACCTCCTGAAAACACTATACATTCTGGATTGAAAAGTTTTATTAAAGTATCCAAACCAATACCAAGATATTTCATAACCTTATTATAAATACATAATGCAACTTTGTCACCTGCCATTGCTGCAACAGTGATAATTCTTGCGTCTACATTCTCAATGTTTGAGTCAATCATTTCTTCTAACAATCCTGAACCCATATCCTCAATAAGCTCTTCTTTGGCAATTTGTATTATCCCATACCCCGATGATAAAGCTTCAAGTGATCCCTTTAGGCCTGCTCTGTCAATAAAATTGCTATCGCTATCCATTATTAAATGCCCAAATTCACCTGAAAAACCATTAGAACCATAAAAAGGTTTTCCATTGGAAATAATTCCAGCGCCAATACCGTAACCTAAGTTTACACTTATAAAATGCTTGTATTCTCTTCCTATTCCATACCATAGCTCTCCTAAAGCTGTTAAACGAGAAACATTATCAAAAAATACGGGTAGTGCGGTATACTCCTTGAGCACCTCCAAAATATTAACGTTTTTCCAGTTAAATACTGGAGAATATTCTATTATGCCATTATTTTTATTCACCAAACCTGCTACTGCCAATCCAATTCCAAGAACTTTCTTATCCTTCGCTAATTTTCTGGAAGTTAGGGTCTCTATAATACCTCCTATCTGTTCAATAACTTTTTCAAATCCCTCTTCGAACTTCGTAGGAATTTCTCGTTCCAAAATAAAATCGCCATCTAAGTCTGATAAAACCCCTCGGATGTAAGTGGTCCCTAAATCAATTCCCACCACGAAATTTTCCTTAGAATTAAACCTTAGTATTTTTGGCTTTCTACCTCCGCTAGACTCCCCAGTACCAACAACAGAAACTAACTTTTCTTTATTGATAAGGTCATCTGATATTCTTGTAACGGTTGGAGCACTCAACCCTGTTCGTTTAACAATTTCGGCTCGACTTATATGCTTTTCATTTCTAATAAGATGTAAGACCCTAATTTTATTAAGTTTATTTATGTAAATGGAATTACCTATTGACAACTTTTTATCACTCATAGCATGTACTCTTATCTACGCACATAAAGCATTCTTTTTGAATTAACAGCGTGTATTGGATTAGTACCATAAGTAAAAGTACGTTTTAATAAATTTGGGATTAAAAAAAGGTGGAGGCACTTAAGTTTCCTTAATAGGACGCTTTAACCAACTCAATCATTTCGTTTTTTGTTGCCACCTTTGGATTGTTCTCATAATCTGGCAGTACCATGCATTGCTGTGCTAATGCCTCTATATCATTTTCTGGCATGTTCACATCGCTCAATTTTTTATACATACCTATTTTCTTAAGGAATTTAACAATGGCCTCTTCGGCATGCTTAGCCGCTTCTTCATTAGACAAGTCCTTTAAAGTTGAATCCATTAGTTTTGCCATTCTACCGTACTCTTGCGGCGCTGAAATTGCCGTAAATCTGGTACATGCAGGATAAACAATAGCTAATGCCTCGCCATGTGCCACGTGAGGATACATACCACCAATGGCCATTCCCATTCCATGGGGCAAGGTTACTCCCGCACTTGCAATGCATAATCCGGCCAGGGTATCAGCCCAAGCCATTTTTTCTCTATATTCAATACTTTTAGGTTCTTCAAGAACTTTAGGTAAATAGGTTACAACATGTTCTATGGCCTCCCAGGCCAACAAATCTATATAAGCTCCTCTTCCGGGATGGATAGCACTCTCAAAGGCATGACAGAAAACATCAAATCCTGTTGGAGCTGTTATGAAATTTGGCAGCGTAGTCATTAATTCAGGGTCTACAATACATACAGCCGGAAAAATTAAAGGGTGATAAAGCGCACTTTTATCTCTTTCTTCGGTATTGGTAATCACAGAAACTTGTGTTACTTGAGACCCCGTACCAGAAGTTGTACTAACGCTAATCACAGGCAAAGTTTTTTTGGTTGGTTGTTTCTTGTAAAACAGATAATCCCAAGCGCTACCTTCATGTGAGGCTTCCACGGCTATGGCCTTAGCTGCGTCCATACTAGAACCACCTCCTAAGCCTAGAATAACATCAGCCTTATGCTCTAGGGCCAATTTTGCTCCAGCAGCACTGACTTCCGTTGTTGGATTAGGAATAACTTGATCATAATGGGCAACGGCCACACCAGCATCTTTGAGTATTTGTATCACCCTATCGTACATGGGCTTTGTTGCTTCTATTGCAGGCGTTGTAACTACTAGGCATCTATCTCCGTATTTTTTCACTATCTCTCCCGCATCTTGAACCTTTCCTGTTCCAAAAATGATTTCCGTTGGTTGATGGTATCTAAATGATTTCATATATTTTACTATGGTTTATTTTATAAATGGTTTATAAATCGATAATAACTTTTAAAGTTTGGTCCCCCTGATCATCTATATACCTGTAAGCTTCTAAATAATCCTCAAATGGAAATCTTTTGGTTATTAAAGGTTCCGTAATCAGTTGGCCATTGTCTAGATATTTGACAGCTTGCTCATAATCTTCGTGTGTATACATCAAGGTTCCTATAAGTTTGAGCTCTCTATCCCCTAATATGGAAACATCTACTCTGGGGCGGTCACCATATACCGCTACGGCAACAACATCTCCTCCTTTATTCACATTTTGGATTAAATTATCTAGAGCTATTTCCACACCGGCACATTCAAAACCAACATGAAACCCCTCTCCATTGAACACCCGAGACAAACATGCTTCCAATTTTTCTTCTTTTGGATTGCAAGTATGCTCGATACCACAATCCTTGGCCTTTTGCAACCTATACTCACTTAAATCCGTAATCAATACATTGGCTCCTCTTATCCTTGCAAACTGTGCCACAAGATTACCAATGGGTCCTGCTCCGGTTACAACCACATTTTTGCCTTTTAAATCCCCAGCCTTTAAAGTGCAATGAGCTGCAACGGCGGTTGGTTCTACTAAAGCCCCAATTTCGAATGACATACTACTTGGAAGCTTAATCATTCTATCTTCGGGAAGCACAAAATAATCTTGGGCCACACCAGGCGCCTGAAAGCCTTGTACTTTTAAAACATCACAAATATTATAATCGCCTCTTTTGCAAGGGCCACATTTTCCGCAAACCAACTGTGGTCTAGCCGTAGCTTTGTCGCCTGTTTTAAATTTGGTAACTGCTTTACCAGTTTCAACCACTTCGCCACTATACTCATGCCCTTGAACCACTGGGTACGGCGTAAAAGGATGCTTACCATGAAAAACATGTATATCACTTCCACATACACCAATTTTTTTTACCGAAATCAGCACTTCTTTATCTCCAATGTTAGATGGTTTTTCAACATCATTAAACTCTATAGCTCCCGGTTTGGGCATTATAGCTTGTCTCATATTTTCTTTTTTACTGTTAATAAGTAACTTTTATATTTTTAATATGTTAATTAAATTATTCCTCTATCCTACTATAGCATACAATACAACAAGCGCAAGTAATAATAAACCTGCTAAGACTCTAACATCTTTCCAACCTTTTAGGGGGCCAGCAAAAACTTCTCCCGGATTTGCAAATGTGGTTTGAGCAATTTGCTCTGCATCTGGTCTAGGAGTAGCCAAACTCCATACAATAAACATCACGCAACAAATACAGAAAGTCCACCATGCTCTCATAAGAAAAGGAACTCCTAACCCATCAGTTATATATTGATACCCGCTTACTGGCTTAAAGTCTAACAAGAATAAAACGATACCTAAAATCAAACCAATCAACAATGTATAAAATGCCGCTTGTTTTGTTCCACGTCTATAAAACACGCCCAAAAGGAAAACCGCTGTAATTGGGGGTGCCAACGCTACGGCCATATCATTTATCGCCTGAAATATACTCTGAAATTTACCCCCTTGCGTAGACCATAAAATAGCAACAATCATAACCACAACAGCCGTCACTCTACCTATATAAACCTGTCTCTTATCGGAAATATTTGGGTTTATACGCTTAACAATATCTAAAGCAACGAGCGAAGAGCAACTGTTTAATGCTGCTGCTACTGTACTCATTAAAGCTGCTAATAGTGCCGCCGCAAACAAGCCTTTTAATCCAACAGGCAACAAATTATTGATTAAAACAGGCAACGTCTCTACAGGTAAATCTATTTGTTCTTTGAATAACAAATACGCTAGAGCACCAGGTAACACTAAAATAAACGGAGGCAATAATTTCAACAACCCTGCAAATAATGGCCCGTATTGAGCATCTTGCTGTGTTTTAGCACCAAGCACACGCTGTACAATGGTTTGATCGGTACACCAATACCAAATACCCAAAACTGGATAACCAAGAAGAAAAGCATACCATGAATAACCATGACTTTTTGCCACTTCAGATTCACTTCCATGCAACATTTCTAATTGACCTGGCCTCATTGCAGATTTAACATCAGCATAACTCGTAAAACCAGCATCATTAACTGCATAAATAGCGAGCGCTGTCAAAACAATAGACCCTAACAACAATATTACAGTTTGAATATTTTCAGTAACCACAACCGCCTTTAGACCTCCAACAATAGTATAAATAGCCGTTAAAACAGAAATAACAATAATTGACATATAAATATTAACACCGAAAAACTTCTCAAAAACAGTAGCTCCTGCATATAAACTCATACCTATATGAATAAAAAGCGCTCCTATTATCGCCATGAAAGCCATTAATGATCTAGACCTAGAATCAAAGCGTCTTTCTAAGAACTCTGGGAGCGTTGATATTTTTGTTTTGAAATAAAACGGCGCAAAAATAAGCCCTGTGAACAACAATGTGAATGTTGCCCCCCACTCGTAATTACCTGCAACTAGACCAATAATAAAACCTTCTGAAGCTAACCCTGTTAAATGGATTGTAGATATGTTTGAGGCAAACAGCGCAGCGCCAATTGTAGCCCACCCTAAGCCTCTTCCAGCAAGAAAATACCCCTCACCAGTCATTTTTACTTTTCTAGCAGAGAGCAAACCTACAATTACTATCCCCACTAAATACACCATGATTATTATTGAATCTACAATCGAAATATTCATTTTCTATAATATGTTTAAAATTTATACTTCACTAAAAGAGATAACGCACACAATTATTTACTTTCTAAATAATAAAAAGTAATATACAGAAACTCTGTAACACACCGTCAAAAATGACCGATATAATTATAATTCTTTATGTATTTTATAACGCAAGCGTTGCAAATATATCTTTTTTATATACCTTTACAAAGTTTTCAATTATTTTAAAAGCCTTATGGCAGTTTTTTCATGTCAGAAATTGCGTTTAAGTGTTTAGTTGACAAGATGGGCATTGCATCCAGTGACGCTCTCCTTTATTATTATTTTAAAAAATGATGAAAATACCCAAAGTTGTCTGTTATGGTGAAGTCCTATTTGACAAACTTCCAACTGTAAAAAAAATCGGTGGAGCACCTTTGAACGTAGCGATTAGAGTGAATTCTTTAGGCGGTCAAGCCCAACTTATTAGTTCTGTTGGTGCTGATCAAGAGGGAAACGAAATCATTGATTACCTTAATGCACTTGATTTTCCAACAGACTTTATACAAACCTGCCAGCATTACCCTACAGGTGAGGCCAAGGTATCTCTTGATGATAAAGGCAATGCCACTTATGAAATAAAGCATCCTGTTGCCTGGGATCAAATTACATTGAATCAAAATATAACCACATTGGTAGCCCAGTCAGATGCCCTTATCTTTGGATCCCTTTCCAATAGAGACAAAAAGTCCAGGACTACCCTCCTTGAACTTTTGAAACTCGCTAAATACAGTGTCTTGGATTTGAACCTTAGAGCTCCGCATTATGAACAATCCACCTTAAAGGAACTCATACTAAATGCCGACTTAATTAAGTGTAGTGATGAAGAGTTTAATGAAATTACTTCATTATATAAATCTACTTATAACTCAATAGAGCTCAATGTACAGTACATAGCTAAAATCACAAAAACCAAGAGTATTTGTATTACAATGGGTGCAAATGGCGCTTTGTTTTATTATGATTCGAAATTCTATTATTGCGATGGGTACGACATAAACGTAGTTGACACAGTTGGTGCTGGAGACTCCTTTTTAGCAGGATTGGTAATACAATTACTTCAAAACAATAATAAACCCCAATATGCCTTGAATTTTGCCTGTGCCACTGGAGCGATGGTTGCTCAAAACAGCGGAGCGAATCCAAAAATACATCTCCATGATATTATTGAAATAATGTCCACATAAACTCCTCCCGGATTATTTTTAATCCTAAAAACTAAATTTTATGAAAACCTATTTTAAAACCATTAGCCTTTTATTCGCCTTATTTTTATTGGTTTCATGTAATTCAACACCTAACAACGCTATGAATGAAAAAATAACAAAGCGTGTTGGCATGGTTATCAAACTTAAGCCAGAACACATTGAGGAGTATAAAAAATTGCATGCCGACTCCAACCCAGGGGTCCGTGATTTACTTACAAAATATGGCATGCGCAATTTTTCCATCTTTCTTCATGAAATAAACGGAGAATACTATGAGTTTGGCTATTACGAATACGTCGGCAATGATTTTGAGGCCGACATGAAAAAAATGGGAGAAGAAGAAAGAACCATTGCCTGGCTAAAAGTATGTGACCCCATGCAAACTCCATTAGAGGGGTATAAAAGCTGGACAGAAATGGAACGCGTATACTTCAACCCCTAAGAAAGAACGGGATTTAGCCTCACATAAATTATTGGGCAAAAACTTAACTTTACCTTAAGTTTTTAGCCAATTTTTACTTTTTTATAACATCCTAATAATCAATTTATTAGACAATAAATTAAACTTCCATAAAACAGATTTTTCCATCATTTTTAATTCACTGTTAAAAAGTAGGAAATATACTTATCTTAGCATGTGGAAACGATCTAAGTAAAAAGTATAGGATTATGATTGTAAAGGACGCTTCATACATTAATAAGCTGAACAAAATTGAGATTTTAAAAATTATCCGTGATTCGGAGTCAACTTCTAGGGCAGAAATTGTAAAAATTGCCAAACTAAGTGCTCCAACGGTTACAAGAATTGTTGACAGCTTGGTGCAAATGGAACTTGTTAAGATTGTTGGCGATGGTAATTCAACGGGTGGAAGACCTCCTAAAATGCTCAAGTTTGACGGAAGTAATGCTTATGTTGTGGGTATAGACCTCGGAGCCACTAGTATAAGAGGAGCTATTTCCAACTTGAATGGTGATATTATAATTGAAGTTGAAACTCAAACCGATTTAAGTGGGGGATTTGAGAAGATTTGTATCCAGATTAATCAAATAGTAGATAAACTAAAATTACGATCTAAGTTAGATGATTCTAAAATTCAAGGTATTGGGATTGCGGTAGCTGGTTTAATTAATTTTGAAAATGGTATCATAGAATATTCCCCAGTTTTTAACTGGAGTAAAGTAGACCTTAGACAAGAATTAAAAAAGCACATTAGCTTGCCAATAATTTATGATAACGCTTCAAGAGTTACCGCTTTCGGAGAGCTCCTTCAAGGGCATGGCAGACAATTCAAAAATTTCATTTTTGTTAATGCCGGTTATGGTATTGGGTCCGGAATTGTGGTAGACGGAAAACCTTTCTATGGCCATAAAGGGTTTTCTGGAGAGTTTGGACATATCATTCTTAATGCAGAAAGCGAATACGTCGGTAAAGACGGACTAAGAGGAAGTTTAGAATCTTTGTCCTCTGGTTATGCCATTGCTGAAATAGCTAAGCAAAAAGTATCTGATTATCCTAATAGCATAATACTGGAAAAAGTAAATGGTAAGATTGAAGATATATCTGCAAAAATTGTAGTTCAATCAGCCAAAGAAATGGACAACCTAGCAATGCAAATTTTTGAAGAAGCCATGAAATATTTTGGAATAGGTTTAGATGCGCTAATAAAACTATTTGATCCTGAAGCCATTATACTAACAGGGGGGCTTACAAAAAACGGAGACATATTCTTTGACAAACTAAAGGAAAATATGGTTCTTAACCAATTTAAGCAACTGGAAAGAGAAGTTAAAATACTACCTTCTTCTTTTGGTGAAGACGCCTCCTTGGTTGGAGCATTGTCTATTATTCTAGATAGGGTTTTCCAGTTTGAGCTTACCCAATGAAATGACGACAAGATTTAGTTTTCCTTATTTGGGGAATCAAGAGTAGGCACATTATCGATTTGGTATTTACACTCTAAATTGATTTAAACACCTTCTCATGCCGGTCTTTTTGAAAGTTGCCCCCCTGTCAAAGCATTACCTTCACCTTAAAGTCAAAAATACAAGAGAACCTGTGTAAATCTAGCTATTTTACTACTAATTCTATTTTTACTTCTCCATTTTCAGTTTCATTATCCAACCATATTATCAAATCTGTACTTTCCAATGTTTTTCTAAATCCAAAACGATAGTCTGTTCCATTATTAAGTCTATCTCCATTTAACTCAAGATTAAAGGTTCTATCTCCCCACCCTTTAATAATAAATGCTGGGTCTATAACCGGAGTATTTTCATCAGCGTTTAAAATTAATTCCACTTGTGATGGATTAGGCGATTTTCTTTTAATGACATAAGCCATTTCCGTAGGGTCATAACCTTCATTGAGAAATTCATTTCCCCTAACGATTAAATTGGCTGGATTATCCCAACTCTTTGCAAAGGGCACTAAATCTTCAACAGTACCTGTAGTCATACCATGTAACATTAGTTTGGTAATACTGTAATCAGTTCTGGAATAGGGTTCCCACTGGGCTTGATCTGGTAAATTTAAACTCTCAATAAAGGTTCCATCAGGTTCATTAAAGTTTAAAGAGTAGACAAAATCACCTTTTTTAGCAGACAGTTTTATATTGTCCAATAAAAAGGTACTAGGCTCATCTGAACCGGCTATCTCCAGATAAATTTCATACATACTGTCAATCTGGGCGTCTCCTTGAAAATCTTCCAACATTATATCTGCAGTATATGTATTAAAGTTCTTATTGTTCGTCTTAAATCCAGTTCCTAATTTGCTAAGTTCTATTTCCTCGGTTATTTCAGAAAACCTATCGTACATAATAAGTTTGATATCAGAGGTCCATAAATTAGCATAATCAAAGGAAAATGTAATACCGCCTTTTAAGTTTTCCGGTTTTTTAAACATTAAATCCAGTGCCCCCCATTCTGTAGCCGTCCATTCAAGTGCTTGGTTGTTAATTATAGTATTATAACCATAGGTCCCCCAACTATCTACAGGAGGGTCTATTGCCAAAGCAATATGACCTAATGATGAATGCGATGGTCTATCAGCAGATTCAGCCCCTCTGCCGTCACTGGCATCCTGAGAAACTGGCCAATGATCCCACCAATTGAAAAAAGAGTCATTTCCGGTTCCTCTATAAGGCGTAATTAAATTATCAAACTCCTTGGGAGGAGACACCAATGCAAATGGTTGCCACTTACTTTTAAGGTTAACTTTAAAAATATTAGCCATTGGAGGGTTTTTATCGAAAGGCGGGGCACCATTTTCATCCCAAACATATGTAATATGTTCCCCTTTCATATTAGCAATGGACATGGCTTCATTCTGAATATTATCATGAGGCAACGTACCTGGTTGGTTAATAACGATGGCCTCTTGGAATTCCATCCATTTTATCAAATTACTGCTGTGAGCCGTAATCTTTCGAACCCCTTTGGCATTGGGGTAAATGGTATAATACTCATCAACCCAATCAAACCATCCAGTTTCTTGATTTATAAACGGGTGTTCGTAAGTGACATCAACTGGGGCATACCGCCAGTGAACAACCACTCTGGCGTCATTGTTTTCAATTATTCTAACCTGGGAATACCTACATTGTTTATCACTCATAGGCTCTACTATACTGGTTGTGTTTGAACTGTGAACATTTCTACGTTCAACAAACTCGTTGGTATACCAAATACCGTTTTCGGATACCCAAGAAGGGATATAACTCGTTCCTCTCCAGAACACTAATTTATGACCGCCGTTATCAAATCTAACCACAATGTCCGGATGCTCTCCAATACGCCAGTCTTTGTCCCACTCAGGGTCGTAATCTAAGCGAGAATAGTACGCCCCAAATTCTCCAGGGCCTTCTGGACCCGAGGGTAGTTGGTATATTTTTTTATCTTGACCAAATAGCAGACCACTTCCTATAAAAATAAGAGCTATGAAGGATTTTAGACCACTATTAAGGAAAAATGTTGCGTTTAACGAGTACATCATTATATAGTTTCATTTAATTTCAATGCTTAACTGCTTATCTGTATTAAACTGAAGCCAAACTATTGTTTTTGGTTTGCCTTGTGCGTTATATTCATGTCCAACCCTGACCTCTTTTCCCATCTCTAATTTTTTCCCGTTTGCCCTAGCCTGATCTATATCAAGTTTGATGTTATCAAAAACAAATGCGGGATTATGGATTGGCGATTCTTTTGACGCATCAATATTAATATTAATATCACCTTGGGTTACCTCGCTTATTAGGTAAGCTTTTTCGGCTTTCATAAAGCCTTTACTTTTTCCGTTATCTATTTCTGAAATTTTAGGTGCGTTTTGGAAATATTTGGCGGGGTCAATCAAAGTATGTATGGTTTTATCTGTAAATCCGTAAAAAATGCTAGCTTCTGGTCCAGGTCCGCCCGTACCTAATGCAAAATGAGTAACGCGATCTGAATCTATGGCAAATCTACCATCTGATGGCAATAAGCTAATAGGCCAATGATTCCATGGTCCTGCAAATGGATCATCGGTATATTTTGATTGTTCATCTTCACCCCATGTAAAGATGCCTTCTTCATCATAAATCTTATATATTTTCCAATCGGATTTTGAATTCATCCACTGAATAGATGCATCCTCTAATTCCCCTTCTGGCATAACATTTGGCTTTTCCCAAACATATTCAACAGTTTCTCCTTTGGTATTGGCCACTGTTACGGCATTAATATTAACAACATCTAAAGCATCTTCCCCCGGGTTTGTAAAAAACTGGACATCCTGAAAACCAGGGGCCTCAATTAATTTATTATTGAAAACTGTCTTTCTAATAGCCGTTCCATCAGGGTATATTGTATGATATTCATCTGTATAATTTGCTTTATTTGTGCAAATATAGCCTATATCTACACAAGGATACCTCCAATGTACTACCACCCTGGCCGGATTATTTTCTATAATTCTGGAATAACTGTGCCTATTTTGTTTATCAGACATATGCTCTGAGCAACCATGTTTAGTGAATATCTCTGAGCTTTGATCAGCCATCCATCGGTTGTTATCCAGTACCCAATTTGCGGCAAAATTGGAACCATGCCAATATACCACACTTACAGGGGAGTCTTCAAACTTAACTACAATGTCTGTCTTATCTGTGAGCCTCCACATTTTATCCCATAACTCATGGTAGTCAAGGGTCTTGTAATAGGCTCCAAAGTTTTCAGCAACACCTACTTCTCCTGGTAGGACCGCTTTTTCAACAGGGGAAGTTCTATCTGTTGGAACAAATCGGTTATAGTGCTTAGCTATCTGCTTCTCAGATAAAGCAGCATTATAAACCTTAACTTCATCTATGATTCCCTGAATGCCGTAAATGAATGGTAAATTTTGAGAAAATTCACGTACATAATCAGTACCTCTGGCCTTGTCTGTATTTAGACCAATAGACAGCCTCTTAGAATTCTTTAATGAACCTTTAAAAACGGTACTGCCTACCTTTTCTCCATCTAGATAAAATATAGCATTATTTTCCTCAACCGATGCCGACAAATGTTTCCATAGGTATAAAGGAAGTTTTGAATCACTCTTTATGGTTTTTCCGTTTACCCTTAAAAATGGAAATCCGTAGGCATCTACGCCAAGGTAAAACCCTTGTTCTCCAAAGTTTATGGCATTATGGATTAGTGGTGCTTCATTATAAGGATATACATCTAAGGCTATCCATCCTTCTACTGTAAAATTATCCGGTAGTTCGAACTTTTCTATATGCTCAACCCCCGTGTAATAACCATCAAACGCCAGAGCTCTTCCTGAAACACCCTTCTTAACTATATAACTACCTCCTAAAATAGTATCTATTTCTTCGGTAATAGTCTCCAGGGCACTATCTTTATAATACTCCATCTCCCAATCTGCAATACCATCTACATCCTCTGCATCCAAAATATCCATATCGAATTTCCAGTGTAATACTGGATCTTTTAGTCCACTAGTGGAAATGACCTTATTTTGTGGTCCCCTTTCTGGTTTTACCCAGCCCTTATATCCCCATTCAACTGGACTGTAATCAATTCCTGAATTAGATAGCGTGAAGGTTTGCCTATCTGCATACTCTTTACTTGACCAGCTATTATAACTAGAGCCTGTAGCGTCTTTTACCTGTCTTTCAACTTTACCATTAGGATAAATAGTAAATATTTCATGCACAACATGGGTGAGTCCTTGCTCAAATTTAGAATCTAGGTTTTTATTGGCTCTCTTAAAAATCTCTATATCCTTAACATAACGCCAGTGCACAATAATTTGCTCATTACTTTCCTCGAGCAGGCGCACATAGGAGTATTCAAAATTAGTATCAATATCTTTTTCCGGAAAGAAATCATCTACTAGGAAGGAATGACTGGAAGTTGTCCATTTTGGCAAATAGCCAGTTTGTCTTGTAAACTCCAATTTATTTTCTCCCAAGACCACAATTAAATCGGCATATTTGCCAACATAGTCAGATGGTGAATGCTGTACTTTTGTGTGATAAGCGTAAAAATTGTCTTGACCGCTTACCTCAATTCCAAACAATAAAAATGCTAAGGAAATAACCAACGAAATATTTCTATAATTCATGTAACCTACTTTTTCAATTATTTACCGCGTAATTGACATTTTAACTCTAATATCGGCTGAAGAAGAACCAACAAGAATCTCATAATCTCCAGAAGCAACCGTCCATTCTTTTTTATGTTCATCCCAATATGCAAAATCAGATTTATCTAAAGTAAAATCAAGTGTTTTAGATGTACCTTTATCTAAATGGATTCTTCTGAACTTGCGCAACTTTTTCATTGGTTGTGCAACGTCCGGAGTTGCTAGATTTCTAACGTATAATTGAACGACCTCATCTCCCTGATAATCACCAGTATTCTGAACATCTAAGGTCACATTGTTACCATCTACCTTTAAATTGCCGTATTCAAAATTGGTATAACTGAGGCCATGTCCAAATGGGTAAATAACATCACCTTCAAAGAACATGTAAGTACGTCCTTTCGCAATATCATAGTCGCCTATTGGTGGTAAATCTTCTAAATTCTTATAAAAAGTAACAGGTAATTTACCTCCAGGATTGTATTTACCAAAAAGCACTTCTGCTATAGCCGTGCCACCCGATTGCCCAGGGTACCAGGCTTCTAAAATCCCTGGTACATTATTATCGATCCAATCAATTGTCAATGACATCCCATTAATGAGAACAACAATAACTTTTTTGTTCACTTTACAAACTGCTTCTACTAACTTTTGCTGATCTCCTGGAAGGTTTAAATTAGAACGATCGGCCTCTTCATTAGCTACTGTTAAGTTGGTCCCTACAAAAACCACCGCTACATCCGAATTTTTAGCTAAAGCTACTGCCTTTTTAAGTTCGCCTTCTTTATCAAAACTTTCAATTTCTTGTAATTGCTCTGTGCTGACTTCTTCTTCATTGATATGATGAGAAATCAAACAGCCCTTAGCGAATTCCACTTTTACATTATCTCCAACCATTTCTTTAATCCCTTCAAGGGCACTTACTTCTTTTGATGGGGTCCCGCTGTACCCGCCCAGAACAGCCACATTAGCATTTGGCCCAATAACAGCAATACTGTTTAGCTTTTCCTGATTTAAAGGAAGTATACCATCATTTTTAAGTAGCACCATACTTTCACGAGCCACTTGTAAAGCCAATTGTTTATGGGATTCGCTATCTAGGTCACTTTCAGGAATTGCACTAAAAGGAACTTTCTCGGCTGGATCGAATTCTCCGAGTAGAATGCGTGCCCTGAATAATCTTGCAACAGCCTTATCTATTTCTGCTTCTGTGATATATCCTTTCTCAAAAGCCCCAGAAAGATATTTATCATATAAGAACTGCTCGTCACCACATGTTTCACATTCTAAATCAGTACCAGCTTTCACGGCCATGGCCACGGCTCTTTCTGGATCTGTTTCAAATTTATGCCCATGAACAATATCACTAATGGCACCACAATCTGAAACCACATAACCCTTAAAACCCCATTCTTTTCTTAATACATCATCTAGCAACCAAGTATTTGCACTAGCAGGAATACCGTTCAGGCTGTTATAGGCGCTCATCACAGACATTGCTCCACCTTCCATAATTGACGCTTTAAATGCTGGTAAATAATATTCCCTTAACCATCGCTCACTTACGTCTGAAGATCCTGTATGCCTATTAAACTCACTGTTATTTGCTACAAAGTGCTTTACGGTAGCCACCGCTTTTAAATAACTTGGGTCATTACCCTGAAGTCCTTTCACAAAGCCTACTGCCATTCTGGACAGCAGGTAAGGGTCTTCACCATATGATTCCTCATTTCGACCCCACCTTGGATCTCTTAGTATATTAATGGTAGGTGACCAATAGGTTAGTTTTTTTCCGTATTTATTATAATGGATGCGGGCCTCTGTTGAAGTAACATCTGCCATACTTTGAATGAGATCCGGGTTCCATGTACTTCCCAACCCTATGGCTTGAGGAAAAACAGTTGCCAATCCCGAGCGTGCCACCCCATGTAGTGCTTCGTTCCAGTAACCCCCATCTAGACATCCCAATCCCATGTCTTCCCAATGGTGCCAGTTCTCCTTCTCCCATGGACGTTTCTGCTCATATTCTGCGGCATCCTCATTTTCGAATTCTATAGAAATCTGTCCATACGGATTGTCAAAATTCATATCATAAGCGGTTACGTTCAGACGCTCTATTGCCGGAGATAAATGACTTAATTGCAAAATTTTTTCTTCTAAGGTCATTTGGGAAACTAGATCTGCCGACCTTTCATCTGCAGACAAGGTCATATCAAGATAAGCAGGCTTATTTTGATTTTTGCAACCCACTAGAAGTATTAGAAGGTATAGAAATGAAGTGTTCTTGATTTTCATGATTTTTTCTAAAGCCAGTATTATTTACTAGCAAATATAATTCTTTCTTTCTATCTGTAAGAAAGTATATTTAAGTTTTACGCAAATTTAAGTGATAGCCCAATATTGCACATAAGCCACTTCCCTGCACCTACACAGTAA
This sequence comes from Flagellimonas sp. CMM7, assembly GCF_021390195.1. Lineage (NCBI taxonomy): Bacteria > Pseudomonadati > Bacteroidota > Flavobacteriia > Flavobacteriales > Flavobacteriaceae > Flagellimonas > Flagellimonas sp. CMM7. The sequence continues at coordinate 4,378,514 of NZ_CP090003.1, forward strand.
GAGAAAACATCCCATGCCTACTTAATAACGGCAAAAATCATGAAGCCTATCTTTAGAATACCCTTTCCTAAAAAGGAGTTTTTATAGGATTCAATTTGATTTATGATTGGTTAAAAAAAGCCATTAGAAAAAATTCCAATGGCCCCAAACTGATTAAATTAATTGGCTGTAAAATTCCATACCTGGCCTATAGCAGCTGATTGTTTATCATCTTTAACAACAATACGCCAGTAATATGTACCTGCACCTTGCAAATCTACATTCCTTGAAGTCTGGGTTACTCCTGCAGCTAATAATGGGGGCGGATTAGATGTTCCAAAATATACATCGTATGTTAATGGATCATTATCTGCATCCTGAGCATTCCATGATAAATTGGCCGTATTCCCTGAAACTGTAATTCCATTGGTTGGCCCCAATATAGTTGGGCCATAAGGAATATTATTAGAAACTGGGTTAGGCTCGGTATCAAATTTCCATATCTCTGAAGCAACTGAAGTTTCAGAGCCCGGTCGTTTTGATACCATTCTCCAGTAATAAGTCGTATTCTTTTCCAAAGTAAAAATCTTAAAGGTTGCTGTTACAACTTCTCTGATTATTGGGTTTGTGAAATTTTGTTCTTTTGAAATCTCGATCTGATTTTCAACGGCCCCTGTATTGTTATTAGACCATCTGAATTCCAACTGAAAGTTTGTACAAATAAGATTGTTAGTTGGAAAACTTAAAGTAGCTGCCACCAAATCAGACTCTTCAGGCGGTGGTGGCTGGGTATCATCGCTTTTACTGCAAGATAAAAACATAAAAATAAAGGCTATAAGGAATGATGTTACTTCTTTTTTCATATTTCGTGATATTTATATTATTGCTTGATCATTTTAAAAACTTTGCTGTTGCTTCCGGTGTCTACTTTGACTAGATATAGTCCCTGAGCCAGATCACTAGAACTAATGCGAGCTGTATTACCGATCAAATTATAATTCTCCTTGTTTATCAAACGTCCCGTTAAAGAATATATCTCTACTTGTATTCTGTTAGATTTTGATTGCCCGGTAATGGTAAAATCATTCTTGACTGGGTTGGGGTATAAATTTATGGCTCCATCAACCTTGGCAATAAAGGCTAGCTTTCCTTCGCAAGATTTCGTTGACGTAACCTCTACCTGATCTTGGTCTGTTACTACTATCTCGAATTTAGAGGTATTGTATTGACCTGTTTCATTACCATTAACCTTTACGGTAAAGGGTGCTGTTCCCTTATCGATGTCTATAGTCATTAGTGCGCCTTGAGAACCTGTCATTTTACTAGTACTCGATTTCCCTGTTAAGCTAATACCTTCGCCAATAAAGATTTCATAACAACGATCACAACTTACTGGTGCTCCGGGTACTTCTATACACAATGTATAGGTTCCCGGCGCCAGACCTTCAATCTTATGTTGGTTGAAAAATACTGTAGTTGTATTGTTAATATTGGCGGCATAGGTACCTGCCTGTTGGCTGTTTATTATAATCTCACCATTAGACCTTCCTTGACAAGTTTCATTGTTGCCCACTATAGTGAAATTATTAGAGGGCAAATTATCCAACGGACAGCCCTCAATGCTAACTCCAGTGACTTTACCGCCGGTAATCATAGCATTTGCAGTTGCGCCGGCAGGCATGATTTCACCACTAAAAGAATGACCCGTCGTTCCGTTTAAGGAAACAGATGCTAACTGTTGGTTTGTCTTATTTCTCCATTCAAGTGCTATTGAAAATTCATTAGGAGTTTCTTCATTTGCAGACCATTGGTAATTTTGATTTGTGATAGGGGTGAAATCTGCAGCTTGCTGATCAAAATACAATCTTGAATTATTAAATGACCCAAAATTCAACGTAATCTCATCCTTATATAAAAATGAATAAGGGTTCCTAGGTTTACTACTCACTGCAAATCCATCTTCTACATCCACGGTAAAATCATTACTTAACGAAGCTCGCATGACTATATTATTTACAGATTGCGATATAAAATCCTCATTGGTTAATGTTAACACCCTCTTATTAAGTGGTGTAGTCACCATTCCTGTCCAACTAGGTTCTCTTTTTTCAGCTCCAACACCTGTCTCTGATACTTCTTCAGCTTCTCCCCGATAGGTTCTTGAACTGATTCGTATATCTGTTCCTGGATTATCATAGGTATTGTTGCGCATAACAATAGATGTAGCATTGGTTGGTGGTGTAAGACCAATAGCTCCTGAAGCAAAACCTTTTATGGTATTACCTTCAATTAACCAATTATCAGAGTTTCTCCAATGATCTAAATCTACACCTTCTACTACTCGCCCTCCATGAGTGACTGGAGTACCATAACCATATACTTCGTTGTTTACTATAGATACATGTGAAGCATACTGGGATTGTATTCCAGCATTTCTAATATTCCATATCTTGGTTCCTTCAATCCTTACGTCAAGTGTAGCTCTAAATTCTTCTGAAACATGGTTATATAAACCTTGTGTACCTGCAGGTAATTGAGGATTTGCAGGTTCCAGATTGTTTAAAAATCTGGAATGTGCATAAAATAAAGAAACGCCTTTGCTTGTAGAATAAGCCGTATTATTTTGAAACGGTTTGGCCGGAATTAACCAACAGTCAAACTGCCAAGGAATACCATTTAATTCAGGGTCAGGATGCGAACTGGCTGTGCCTACTAATGCACGTTGAGCTGAGCTTAAATGCCAATTCACCTGTCCGCGCCTTTGTCCTTTTCCAATTTCAATCAAGCCCTCTGGCCAGAATACATAGGAATGCCCTGAAACGCCAGCTGCCACATTATCTCGAATTGTAACCCCATGGCTATGAAACCAATAGGCATCTCCCTGAAAAGCAAAATCCATGCCTCCTTCTCTTAAATTTAAATCTGCTTCACCAGCACTTGGGTTACCAAATGGATCTGTAGGATTAACGGTACGTAAAGCTATATTACGGACAAATGAACCAAGTTCATCTCCTGCTTCGGTATTAAATGCTCCCCCAACTACGCCATAAGATGCATTTTCAATAAAGTCAACTGAGCTCGAATGACTTACATATCCCCATCCCGGATCGTTAAAAACCGTAACACCTTGTACTTGTGCTCTAGGTATTGCATCTCCTTCTGTTTGCGGTGATTCATTCTCTAAACTCCTATGAAAGTGTACTGAATATCGTCCTCTTGGATTGGTATTCGACCCCCATTGATTTTCTCCTGCTTCCAACTCTGGAGAACCTGGATCCCCTGGTAAGAAGTTCCTGTTAATCTGATTCATGTCTCCAATTATAAAAGCTTGAAAATCATTTACTGGCTGAGTCTTGTCCGTACGTCCCATTTCCAACATTTCAACGTGTTTCATCCTAACATCGTTAGTATGCATAAACATTAAATGTCCTCTTCTTTTAGCAGACACACTTATATTCTCTGATGTGAATACAATATTTCTGGTATAATTTGCTACATGAACCTTTAAATTAGGGGCTTCTGCCGGAGGTTGATGTGCGTAGGTGGTAGCAGGACTAAAATTTACAGTAGTACCATTGATACTTGTAATGGTTACAACATCGTCACTAGTAAAGTTTTGGGCAGTAGTTGCTGCAAGCACAAGCTTATCACCTATCTGCCAGTTGGATGGTGCTGATGCTAAAGTCATAGATGTGGCCCCCGCTGAAATACCTGAAGCGAGCTCCAACCAAGTAGTTTTAGCTTGCCCATGCATATCCACCTTACCCATCAGAACCAATCCAGGTGCATACCGCCACCAATCGTTGGCTACTGGCGCACCACTGTCTGTCACTATAAACTTAGCCGATTTACCTGCCTGGATCGGAGCTGCAGCTGTACCAATTTCCAGAATACTGGCCATACCGCCATGAACATATTCAGATTTTAATTCCGTATCAACTGAAGGGTCAAAAGTTAGTTTCCCTAAAATATCAATACTTTTCATCTCTGCTGAAACCTTCGACCTTACAGTGACGGTAAGACCTAATGGAATACGAACTTTATCTCCGTTTACAGGTATACTTCCTCCCCAGGTTGCACCAGAAGACCAATCTCCTGATTGTACTGCAGTTTTATTAGGAGTACCTGCTACCTGAGCAGGAGTTAAACCTTGGCCAAACTGCGAAAAAGATAAATTTGCGGTTAATATAGCACACCATAAAACCAGTATCAAATATTTATTTCTCATATTTTTTTATTTTTTTTACTTATTTAAATTAAAACAATCTAATTATAATTTTCCCCACCCCCTTAGATGAAAATTTTTCAATTAATGGACTAAATCTAATCTGTAGAAACTCCAAAAACCTTACCTCCAATAATCATTGGATGTTTTGTAGCTGTAATAGGGGCAATAGCTCCTGCAAAAGATACTCCACTATTCTGTAAACTTAATTGCTTATTTGTCTTGCCTATATACTTTTTTTCCAGGCACTCTGAACGCCTTCCTCTTAACGAAAATCTGATTTCTTCTCTAAAGGGTATATATTCAGGGTCTTGTGCATGATAATAAACTTTGGAGTTTTTGAATTCTCCAAATTTTAATACAATATCTTGGGGAGTGAAAAACCAATTTCCTTCTTTAGCCGGCCCTATCAAAGGAAAAGCATCTTGATCAAACCTATTGTTATGCAATTGAGGTAATAGTACAATATTCTTATTTACATTTAAAAAACGGATAGGTCCAGCATTTTCTTTAATAATAACCTTTGGATTGCCTTTATCAAAAACAAGTGGGAAATCCTCTTCAGGTTCATGGGTAGGGTTTTTTATTTCTATATCCGTTCCTGAATTATTGAAAGTTCCTCCATCAATCACAACATTGGCATTCAATGGTGTAGTAAGCCCTATGGCATTTCCAGAAAACCCTTCAATTGTATTGTTTATCAAATTCCAGTTGAATGTATTGTGATAGAAATCTAAATCCATTCCAATTGCAACAGGCTCCTCAGCTATAATTCCTGGAAGTGGGTTGGTGCCATAGTCTTCAAGCTCTTGAGAAGCATTGTAACCAACTACTCTAGAGTTTTTAATGGTCACATTCGAGGTATGGTTGTGACCAAAACCTCTTCTTCGTATGTTCCACAATACCGTGTTATCAAACACAAGGTTGAGTTGTTTTCTATAAATATCCGGGGTTAAGTTCATCCACTCTTCTGGATCGGAACTTTGTTCTCTACTGAGGTGAAATTCAGTATGTACATAGTAAGTGTGCACTCCCCTAGCCAAAGTGTAGGCTGTATTATTACGAAAGGGTCTGGGCTGTAAATACCATATATCCAAAACGAAACCCGGATATTGTGCTTTCCAGTCTTTTAAGGCTTTATTCAATACAGGAAATTCATTTGCTGGCACATGGGTATCTATATCACCTCTTGCCATACCCAATCCTTTTTCAATTAGTCCGTCTACCCAGTATACATAGGCGTGTCCTGTTGAACCTGCTACTACATTCCCATCAACGGTCACCCCAGTACCATGAAACCAAAATCCATCACCCTGCCACGCAAAATCTTGCCTACCTTCCCTAATATCGGCCAGAGCCTGTGTTGGCTCGCCATCAACATATGAATTTCGGGGTCTAGGCTCTGTTGTCATAGGCTCTGCGGGATTATAAGTTCTTATGGCTATATTTTCAACAAAAGAACCTGTTTCATTTCCAGATTCGGTACAAAAGGCACTTCCAACAACATCGTAACTCACGTTTCCTAGAAAGTTTACTCGGGATGAGTGGTTTACAAAACCCCACCCTGGATCATTATTTACCACACAACCTTCTACATGTGCAGGTTTTGGCAAAAAAGCTTTTGCTGGATATACACCGGTATCTACCGCTCCCCTGTGAAAATGGAAAGAATACCGACCTCTTGGGTTCCTACCTCCTTTGGGGACAGGGTTACCCGTACTTTTTCCTCTGGCTAAATCTTCAAAATCCCAATCATCAAGGAGGATTGATTTATCAGTACGCCCAGTGTTATTAGCCTCTACATATCTCAAATCCACATCTTGATTATGCATAAACATCATATGACCTCTAGGCTTATGAAAGTCTCCACGTATTGAAGTCACACTAGTGTTTTCTGAAGTTATTACAACATTTCGAGATAGATTAGCAATGTGTACATCTAAGTCCGAAGCCTGAGATGGCGCCTTATGATCTCTTAACAAAGGCGTCTTTATGGTGATAATACCTCCTGAAACACCGGTAATTTCCACTACTTCATCACTAGTAAAACTATTAATATCTGTTCCGGCCAAAGCCAGTTTATCGCCTATTTGCCAACCCGATGGAGCCTTATTTAAAACCAATTTCGTAGTTCCTTTTGAGGGCTGATTAGCATTATTAAAAGCCAACCAGTTCGTTTTCTCGGCACCGTGCATTCTTACAGGCCCCATCAATACTGCGCCGGGGGCAAACCGCTCTGGGTCTTCAACTTGGGTCGTCCCTCCCCTTTCGGCAAATATCAAACTTGCTTTGACATTTGGTGAAATTTTATTTGAGGCTGTTCCTATTTCAAAAATACCGCCCATTTCACTAACTAAATACTCTGTTCTTAACTCCGTATTAACGTTTGTGGCGTATTGAAGCTTGGCTCCCTTTGCTATACGGATGGATTTCATTTCCTCAGCAATCATGCCGTCCACTGTCACTGTAATACCATCTGGAATAAGGACACGCGAATCACTATCAGGTATGGAGCCACCCCAAGTGGATGCCTCACTCCAATTACCATTTTGAATAGCTGTTTTCGTGGCGGCCCCTGCTACTTGTAGAGGTGTTTGGGCAACAATATTGCAGGATAGAACTAAGGAATTAAACAAAATTCCTAGGAACAATCGTCCAAATTTATTCGGAAGTCTTTTCTTCAAATTTGATTTAGTCATTATTAACTTTTTCTTTTCTAATTATTTAAACAGCTTCACATCAATTTCCTCTGCCATTTGAGTTTGAAGAAACTTGTCAGGTAAACAATATGCTAATTTACTTATTAATTGTTAGAAAGTAAGTTTTATTTACTGTAAATCTTCAACTAAAAGTGGACTGAACTTGGTTTAAGGTTAAGTGATGGTTTTGTTATCTTCAAGGCTAGCCTTGAAGATGGATTCATCGACCATTTAAATCACTTAAAAATGACAAAGAAGAACACTGAATCAATCGTAAAGGACATCAGGAGAAAGACAAGGCGGAAGTTCTTTGCAGAGGAAAAAACCCGTATCGTACTGGAAGGGCTCAAGGGCGAGGAATCGGTATCGGGCATCTGTCGGCGTGAGGGCATTGCCCGAGCACTGTACTACCGTTGGAGCAAGGATTTTCTTGAGGCCGGCAAGAAACGTCTTATGGGCGACACCATGCGTGAGGCCAATACCAGTAAGGTAAAGGAACTGCGTGGGGAGAACTCACAGCTCAAGGAAACGGTGGCCGAACTGTTGCTTCAGAACCGGGTACTCAAAAAAAGTACGATTGGTTTAGGGTAAAATGGAGGAAGTACATGCGATTTACCCAAGCAGAGAAATACGAGATAATACGGCCCGTGGAAACATCTGAGATAGGCGTGAACAGGACATTAAAGGAAATAGGGTCGACAAGAGCACCTTCTACAACTGGTACTGTAAGTGCCTTGAAGGTGGTTTTGACGGACTTGCGCCCAACCACAGGGCACGAAACACCTATTGGAACAGAATTCCCGACAAGGTCAGGTCAGAGGTCGTGGAAATGGCCGTGGATTTTCCTGAAGAATCCTGCCATGGACTTGCCTGCAAAATGACCGATGAAAGGGAATACAAGGGCAAGACTTCGATGGCGCACCAGATGTGGCAGACCGATTTCACCTATCTGAAGATTATAGGATGGGGATGGTACTATCTCTCGACCATTCTGGACGATTACAGCCGTTATATCGTCCATTGGGAACTCTGTCCCTCGATGAACGCAGGAGATGTGAAGAAAACAGTAGGAAGGGCACTGGAAAAAGTGTCGCTGCCCAAAGGGCAAATGCCAAAGTTCTTGTCCGACAACGGCCCCTGTTACATCAGTGGCCAACTGAAGGAGTTCATAAAGGAAAGGGAGATGGAGCATATCCGGGGAAAACCGAACCATCCACAGACACAGGGCAAGATAGAACGTTACCACCGTTCGATGAAGAACATCATCAAACTGGAAAACTACTATCTGCCAGGAGAGCTCAAGAAAAGGCTGGAAGAGTTCGTGGACTATTACAACAACAGGGGATACCATGAATCATTGGACAACCTGATACCAGCAACCGTGTATTTTGGCCTGGACAAAAAGATATTGGAAAACCGCAAATCGATAAAGAAAAGTACGATGCTCAAAAGAAGGAAAGAGCACCAAATTCATAAGTTGAAACTATGACTTAACTTTGGACTGGGCCAGTTCAAATTCCTTTGAAGACGTACAGCCTAATAATATAACTATGGCTATAAAATCGATATGTATGGGAATGTCCATATTAAATTCAAAGTAACGATAACTTCACGGTAGGATGCATGTACAGTCTAAAAAAGATGATTCCCATATTAGAATCTGACATTTGCCAAATGGGCTGCAAAATTCAAGATTTTTATCCCATGAAAATTCTAACATGTCAATAATCGTATTATTTAAGCTATATATGGTCCCACAAAAAGAACCTTTTTCGGCACTATAATCCGTTTTCAAGACTTTACCAAAGATAGTTTTATTCCCAAACCCTTGCGGAAGTCGCAAAACCTTGCGGTTTCCGACACCCTCAGAGCAGCGCGAAAGTACAAGCGGCATGAAGCCGCCTGTACTTTCTTCTCCCTATTCACAAAATACATTTTACACAAGCATAATCGTAAAAAGCGGTATTACATCCATATCCCACGGATTTGCAAAGAGAAAATGTTAATTTGGAGAAATGCTTCTGATACTAAAATATTTCATGCTCGCCTGTTTTGGTTATGTGATTATCAGACTGATGGTGCCTTACATCGCCTTATTTGCCCGATTCATGTTCAATGAACCATTCAAATGGGACAAATATGTGGAAAAGCCAAGATTGGTATTCTATGGTATGGGTTTGTCTGTGATGCATTTGGGATATACAGGTATTATAGAACCCTTAGAAAGATTCCCTATTTTTTCCTACGCCATTGGCAGCTTTCTCTTTTTGGGCGGAATGTTTATGGCCCAAGTGACTTGGACAAAAAGATTCGAAAAGATTTTCATCCCCAAAATAAAGGAGAAATTAAAGACCTCCAGAAACTTCAATATTTCAATCAGCGAGTCCCAATTGGAGAAACTCTACGATAATTTGGTCCGCTATGATATGGTTATCATCGACAAAACTTCAAAAGATGATTTTATCCAATGCTTTTTAAAGGATTGGGACGAACATGACGCGAAGATTCATCTGAAATTAAAAAACCCTGCTTGTAAGGAGTTTTATGAACTGTTCAAGTTGACCTTTCCCAAGAATGACTTACAGCTTATTGATTTCATTAAAAACTCAGATTTGCTTAGGCGTGAGGATGGGCGACGATATAACTACGATACCGTTAGAAATGCCCTGACCAGAAACAGGGTTTCCAAAAGAAGCGAGGATTTAGAAGCTGTATTTGCCTCATTTTCGTAAAATTTGCTTGCATTCTCCTCTATTTTGCTTGCACCACATGCGATGCAAGCCTTTCCTACTGTTTCCTATGCTAGTTTGCTGAAAGAATTCTGATAAAAAGTACAAAAGCTTTTGTCCATTGTTTCATCCCAAAAATTAAAATAGTAATGGATTATTTAAAACTAGAGGAACGTCTTGAACGTATAGAACGATTACTGTCAAGTAGCAAGGAAGTATTGACATTTGAAGAAGCCTGTGAATACATGGGCGTTTCACGAAGCTTTTTGTACAAACTTACTTCAAGAAGACAGATACCACACTCAAAACCCAATGGTAAAATGATATTCTTCGAAAAGAAGATACTCAATCTTTGGCTATTGCAGAATAAGAAAAAATCAAAAGCTGAATTGGAAGCAGAGGCACTTAAATATGCACTTAGAAATAAAAAGAATTGATGATGGCTAGGGAGGAAGGCTAGCGAACGAAATCAGCATGAAAAAATGATGATTGAGTGAGAATTTCAAGATGTGTCATTGTCATGACAAATCTTGCTTTTTCTCCCGAAGGTCCTTTAGATTAAAGGCCCTTTTGGTCGCAAAAGTTTAAAACCATGTTGATAATGTTTCAAGAGGGGATTCTTAAGGGGAGACTGATAACTTACAAAACAGTTAATAACTCAAAAACCGGGGGAGGCAAGGTGAACTATCCGACGGTCTGATCCAGTATCATTTTGCGAAGTAGTCCTGGCCTCCCTTTTTGTTGCACGGGCCAATTAGAATCTTAAGTCGGACTTATTAAAGGTATCAGCTGGGCAACCATTCCGGTTTAAAAAACTAAAATTGAAATGAACGAATTTATCAAGAAAAAACATTATGTCGGGGTTGACATCAGCAATGCCACGCTGGACCTGGCACTGATGAAGGAGCACGGATTTGGCGAGTTCAGGACGGACAACTCCCTTAAGGGCTTCTCCCTTGTCCTAAAATGGATAAGGGAACAGGGACTGGAGTTGGAAGAATGCGCATTCTGTATGGAGCATACGGGAACCTATGGACTGTTGTTCTGTGCATGGCTGGCCCAACAGGGGATTTTGTTCTGTGTGGAGTCCGGGCTGCACATCAAACGTAGTCTGGGGATGACCCGTGGTAAGAACGACAAGGTAGACGCCAAGCGGATAGCTGATTATGCTTTCACCCATAGGGCAAAGCTCAAGCCCTATGAAATGCCCTCCCCCTTATTGGTCAAGATAAAGCAATTGTTGACCTACCGGGAACAGATGGTCAGGATAAGGACATCGCTTAAGAACAGCCTTAAAAGTCACAAGAGGTATCTGCCCGTAAGTGGAATGGACAGTATCATTGCCCAAATAGAGGCACAAATTGAACAACAGGACGTAATAATTGTGGGCATCAAACAGCAGATAATGGATATTATCAAGAGTGACGTGGAACTGAGCAGGAACCATACGCTTATTTCATCGGTCAAGGGGGTCGGGGTCATCATAGGGGCCTTCATGCTCGTCTCCACCAACAACTTTACCAGTTTCGACAACGGCCGTAAATACGCCTGTTATGCGGGGATAGCCCCCTTTGAGTTCAGTTCGGGTACTTCCATTAGGGGAAAGACCAGAACCAGCAAGTTCGGTAACAAGACCATAAAGACATTGCTCAACAACGGTGTAAATTCAGCGATCAGATATGATGAACAGATAAGAAAATACTATAAGAGGAAAAGGGAACAGGGCAAGGACCATAAGGTTATTGTCAATGCAATTTGCTGCAAACTGGTGAACCGGATGTTCGCGGTGGTAAAGAGGCAAACTCCCTATGTGGAAGTCTATGGACAGAATTTTGTCCAATGATTTGGTTTTCTCTTAGAATTCACAAAAGAAAAAAAGGAAAAATGAAAAGGGAACACATCCAGTTCCGATGTAGCATCTATGAAAAGAAGCTATTGAAAATCAAGGCCAAAAAGGCAGGGCTCTCCATTAGTGAGTATTGTCGCCGTGCCGCATTTGATGACAGAATTATTGAACGTTTATCAGAAGATCAAATCGAGGCCTATAAGTTACTGGTGCAGTACCAGAACAATTTCAAACGCATCGGGAATATGTTTCGAAAGCGGAATCCAAAATTGGCGGATGAAGTCACCCAGTTGGCAAAAGAAATCAGGGAGCACCTTTTAAGTTTTAGGGTATGATTGGAATGGGAAACTCCATATCGCACACATCGGCATCCATGGCCTACGGACTTCGAGAGGAAAAAAGACCAGAGATTGTCCACAGTCAATTTCTGGCCGGGGATACTCCGAAAGAGATTAGCCAGGAGTTCAGGACGATTCAACAACAGAATCATCAATGCAAAAAGAACACCTTGAGTTTTGTGCTCAGCCCCACCATCAAAGATGGGCAAGAAATGAAAAATAGAGAACTCCAAGAAATCACAAAGCGCTTTTTAAAACAGATCAAACTACAGGAGAACCAGGCCATTGCCTTTGTACACAGAAACAGAAAGCACGTCCATATCCATTTGTATGTGAACCGAATCAATTTTCAGGGACAGGCCTACAAAGATAGCTTCATAGGAAAACGGAGCCAACAAGCTGCGGAACGGGTGGCAAAGGAAATGGGATTGACCACTGTTCGAGATGTCCAACAACAAAAACTGGACAAGGCCAAGGATATGCGGATGATTCTTAAAAGAATCCACGAAAAGGTTATCAGTGAGATTAGGCCAAAGGACTTTGACCAATACATCAAGGCTATGGAAGCCCATCCTGTTAAGGTTATCCCATCCATCAACAAACAGAACCAATTACAAGGTTTTCGGTTTGAGTTAGCTGGGCAAAATCTAAAGGGCAGTGAGGTTCACCGTTCCATGTCCATGAACAGAATAGCCGAAGAAATTAGTTTCAACAAAAACGTATTGGAAAAAGCTAAAACAGAGAATACCTTAAAACTATTGGGAAAGGCCGTAAACATCTCTCCAAATCTTGCTGCCAGAATAACTGCCAAGGTTGTAAAACATACCATCAAAAAGAGCATAGACCTTGGAATGGGCATTTAAAAAAATTGAATTATGGCAAAGCTTGATGAAATAGCAGAATTGTTGACGGAGGAACTGAAGAATTTTGAACATTCAGTAAATCGAATGGAAAAACTGAAAGAGTTTCTTATAGGATACAAAGTTTCAGCAGACACCGCTGATATTGACTTCCTTCTAAAAGAGTACAACGATAGTCAAAAGAAAGCAATTAAAGAACAGAACAAACTATTGGCAAATGTCATCTACCATGTCAAGAGATCTATTGCCTTTCCAAAATGGGCGGTACAGTTGTTCTGGAGTTTTTTGATCACTGTTTTGCTGGTCCTGGGATATGCTATATTCCAGATTTCGAGCATCCCAAAAAAGGAGCAGGCCGCTTTTTCACAAGGTGAAAGTAACGCAGTCAGGCACTTTGAACGATTTATGGTGGAAACCCCAGAGGCAAGTGCCCTTTATGAAGAATGGCGCAACCCCAAAGACAAAAAGTAGTTTGCGCCCTATCCGGTTTTTGCTTAACGCTTATCTGTCGGAACACTACAAAAACCGCACAGAATCCACGCGCAAAGTTTGGAGGTAAGATTTGGGGTTGATGTTATTATTCCCAATAATGTAAATATATTTCCAAATATGTAATTTTTTATTTATCTTTGTATTGTGCATGTTATTTCATTTAAAATATTAAGGGACTATTTCTCGAAAAAACCAAGTGCTAGGGTTGCACTCCAAGACTGGTATAGAAGAACGAAGAAAGCAGAATGGGAAAGTTATGCTGATTTGAAGAACACATTCAACTCGGCTGATAATGTTGGAAACAATAGATATGTTTTTAATATCAAGGGAAACCATTATCGCATCGTGGCGATTGTACGATTTAAATACAAGAAAGTATTGATACGGTGGATTGGTAACCATCGTGATTATGATAAAATAAAGAATATCGACAAATTATAGGATTATGGAAAAAGTCATAACACATAAAGAATACGTTGAAGCCAATCTCAGGTTAGAAGAATTAATTGATGTAGTTGATGATAATACTCCGACTGATAATCCATTGGCCAAGGAGTTTATGGAAGTTACTGATATTATAGAGCAATACGAAGAAATCCACTTTCCTATGGGATTACCCACCCTACAAGAAATGATTGATCTTCGTATGTTTGAAATGGGCTTAAAAAGAAAAGATTTAGCCACTCTATTGAATACGAGTGCTTCTAGAATCAGTGATTACCTAAACGGGAAGAGAGAAATCACCTTAAATGTCGCAAAAGCTTTGCACCAAAAATTAAATATTGACAGTGATATTATTCTACAATAACGGCATATGGAAAACAAAATCCTATCAAAGGAAAACAAAGGTTTTCACCTAATTTCCACCTCAAACGCTCCTACCCCACTGTTTATGGACATTGTAAAATATTGTATCGGGAAATAAGTATTTTCAGAGAGCACTTATAGCGTATCTTTGCAATCCAAATTTTATGCATGTTCAGTTTTTTTCATAAGAAAATCTTTTTGGTGGACTATCTCCATGGACTTGTGGATATGCATAATCACATACTTCCAGGAATTGATGATGGAGCAAAAACAGTTGATGATTCCATTGATTTAATAAAGGGGTTTTCAGAGATAGGAGTAACAAATTTTGTTTGCACTCCTCATATTATGAACAATTATTACCCCAATACTCCTGAGACCATTAACAACTCCTTTGAAATATTAAAAAAAGAACTTGCAAATTTAGGGTTGAATACCATCAAAATAGATAGTGCCGCAGAGCATATGATAGATGACAATTTTGAAACCATTCTAGAGAATGATGAGGTAATGCAGCTTAAAAAAGATTACCTTCTTATTGAAATGTCCTACCTACAACCATCTTTTAATTTTGATATTGCAATTGGTAAAATTGCAAAACATAGTTATTTTCCAATTCTAGCACACCCTGAAAGATATGTATACTTTCATCGTAAATACAACACATATTCAAAGTTAAAAAAACAGGGGATTCTTTTTCAGATGAATTTATCATCTCTAAATTCGGAATCTTACGGAAATGAAGTTCAAAAGATTGGTCAAAAACTCTTGGAGGATAAATCCGTAGATTTTATGGCTTCAGATGTGCATAATCTAAGACAATTGACGCTAATCAAAGAAACAAAAATATCAAGGAAAACGTTAAATTTGATTCTCCCTGTTATAGATCAAACAATCAAAACATTTTATTGATCAAGAAAATTTCCACCATTTCTTGACAGTCTTACCGTAACCATAGCCATATTTCCCTCCATAGCCCAGGTTGGCCTCTTTTACATTATTTACTATGAAAGAAAGTCCTTTAAGCCTTCCTTCTTTTTTCAGGTTTAATGGGTATTGTAACACTTTTTTATCTGTCACACCAGCTTTGGTTATATAGAGAATTTGGTTTGCGTATTGATTAATAAGCAAAGTGTCTGTAACCACCATTAATGGAGCTGTGTCTACAATTACATAATCGTACAATCCAACTACATCTTCGAACAATACTTTTAAGCGCTCACTCATTAGTAATTCAGACGGGTTGGGTGGGATTTTCCCAGAATAAATTACATCGATATTATTTGAATCAATGGATATTCTATTAATAATGTCCTGTACTTTTAATGAATGATCGTACAAATATTCCGTTAATCCATTTCCTGCGTTTCGTTGTGGTCTTTCATTCTCTTCCTCATTAGCTATGTCAGGAAAAAACGTATATAATTTGGGGTTTCTTATATCAGCACCGATCAATAGTACTTTCTTATTTGTATTGGCAAAAATCAATGCCAAATTAGAAGAAACAAACGTTTTGCCTTCGCCAGGAACACTAGAAGTCACAAAAATAGTTTGTCCTATTTCTTTAGACTTTGATTTCAAAATATAATCTAGATTAGTCCTTAAAATCCTCATTGATTCTGCTAATACTGATCTATCAACATTAAGTACCATTTTACTTTCTTTCCTGCCCAACTTAGGGAGTTCTGCAATAACAGGAATCTCCTGCACAATTTTTTCCAAGTCCAGTTTATTGTGGATTTTGTTATCCAGCAGGCTACTCAAATAAATTAGGGAAAAAGGTATTAGAAGTCCTAGCAAAAAAGCTCCTAAATAGACTATCTTTGGTTTTGGAGACACTGGAAAACGATTAGTTGAATGAGCGCTATCAACCACTTTTGATTTTGATTCTGCGGATGCAAAAGCAATTTGTGACTCTTCTCGCTTTTGCAACAAATACAAATATAAAGACTCTGTAGTTTGTTGTTTTCTTGTAATATCCCTCAAGGCCCTTTCATTACTTGGTACAGCATATATCCTTGAATTAATCTGCGAAAGTTGTTTACCTAAGCTATTAACCTTTAAATTTAAATTATTGGTTACGTTGTTTAAGCTAGTTTGCATGCCCCTTTTAAGGCTTTCAAGTTGTTGGTCTAGTTTTACAATTACCGGGTTCTTTTCATTGGAACTTGCCAAAAGTCTATTCCGTTGAGCAACAAGTTCATTATAACGTACAGCTGCATCAGATACTCCTTGATTAGATAAGCCAATATTTGCAGGTATCAAATCATATTCCTCTTGAGAACTTATCAAATTTTGCATTGAACTAGCAATATCTAATTGTATGCTCGCTTCTTCCAATTCCTGTTCACCGGCAGCGCTAAGGTTAAAATTAACACTTGATTGCGATCCTAAGTCTGCTATTCCTTTACTAGTCTTGAAGCTCTCTGCTGAATCATCAACATCAGATAGGTTAGTATAAATCTTACTAATCCGATCGTTTATAAATTTTGAGGTCCTATCGGCAACTTCTTTTTTATCTGTAATTGAATTATTGTTATTAATTAATATTAACCTATTTATTATATCAATAGCTTTTTGCTGTATTGGATCTGTAAGTGTAATATTAATTATATTTGAGAATTCACTGGCAGGTGCGATTTTCATTTTTTTCCTATATCCTTGGGCAACATCGTTAATAGGATTTATTTCAATTCTTATTTTTTTCCCCATAAATCGCTTTATCTTTTCAGAATTAGGGATTAGAATAATGTCTCCTACCTGCGTGTTAACTGCGGATCCAAATGATTGAGGTTTAGTTGGTTGATTTTCTTCCTCTGAAAAGCCAAATGAAGACTCTGTATTCAATTCAACAAAAAAGCGATATTTAGATTTATGAATTATTGAATCAGTTGCTAAAAAATTGATATTAAATGGATATGTTTCTCCATAAATCTCATTATCCTTTATATTTCCCTGTACGGTATACCTTATATTAATTCCTAAATCCTTAATTACTTGAATGAAATTTGCCCTAGAATTTAAGATTTCAATTTCATCTTCTATTTTAGTCTTGCTTCCAGAAAAAACATTTAAATCCTTAAAAATACTAAGCTCAGAATTCGAATTCTTATCTTCTATCATTTGTATTTTTGCACTCGCGCTATATTCTGGAATACTATAGCGTAAATGTACATAAGCAAGAGCAAGAGCGATAATTAAGCATAAAGCAAACCATTTCCAATATCTTAGATAATTGCCAATAAGGTTTTTTAAATCTAAACTGGTTTCGTTTTCCGAATTTTTTATTAAATCCATTAAATGAAGTGTGTTTAAGTGTGTTTAGCCTTAACTGAATTATCTTGTAAGCAGTACAACTGCCGACGTAACTACCACAGAAATTATGGAAATAGCAATAGAAGCCCTTTGATCCAAGCTAGACTGTGATTTTCCTGACTTGTTAGGCTCAACATAAACAACGTCATTCTGAGTCAAATAATAAACTGGAGATTTTAGCGAATCCTTACCATTCAAATTTATACGATTATAAACTTTTGTGCCATTAAAATCTCTTATTACCATAATGTTATCTCGTCTTCCTTTAATATTTACATCTCCGGCAAAACCAAGTGCCTCTAAAATGCTGATTTGTTCTCCTTGCACTCTATAAGTTCCAGGCCTGTTAACAGCTCCCAAAACGGTAACAGTAAAATTACGAATGCGGATATTAATAATTGGATTCTTAAGATAATCTCTTAACTTTTCCCTAAGCATATCCCTAGCCTCCGTAGGAGAGAGGCCCGAAACTTTAATTTTGCCAATGACGGGGAAATCTATTTCTCCATCCTTATTGACTAAGTAATTGACCTGCTCTCCTCTTATACCACCTTCTTCAGCACCTCTAAACAGGTTAAAAGGTGCACTAGCTTCTGGATCCAATGTAGAAATGTGAATACTTAGTAAGTCATCAACTTTGAATTTTGTGCTAGAGCTATTGTCATCTACCAATGTTTCGAACTCGTTTGCATCCTGAAAATACACCACCTCCTTAGTGGAGGTGCAACAAACAAAACAAAATAAGAATAATGGCACAAAATAATTGATTAAATTTCTACGCATGGAAAAAGTTTAAGGTGATTAAGAAGAAACTAAGGGGTTATTGTTTTTTTGAATAACAATGTCCGTTTTTACTTGTTTTTTGTCCAATTTACAAAAATCTGAATTGTTAGATATATATTCAGGAACAATACTTTTCATCAACTGAACAACATTGTTCTTAAAAAATAGATTGGATACGCAAAGTTCATCAATCATTGTTCGCGTCAAAGCATAATCAACATCTCTAACTTTACTTATCATAATTTTGTCATGATAGGTAGGAAGTGTATTTTCTCCATTTGCCAACAATTCTTCATATAATTTTTCTCCTGGTCTCAGTCCTGTGATTTTAATGGTAATATCATCCGGATAATGAAGCCCAGAAAGACGAATCATATTTTTGGCCAAATCTAAAATCTTAACAGATTCACCCATATCAAATATAAATATTTCACCACCTTTCCCCATAGCTCCTGCTTCCAAAACTAGCTGGGAAGCTTCGGGAATAGTCATGAAATATCTTGTAATATCTTTATGCGTTACGGTTAAAGGGCCCCCTTTTTCAATTTGTTTTCTAAATAATGGGATAACAGATCCATTGGATCCAAGAACGTTTCCAAATCGAGTAGTGACAAATTTTGTTTTACCATCTTGCTGTCTACAATCTATATACATTTCAGCAATTCGCTTGGTCGCCCCCATAACATTCGTAGGGTTTACAGCCTTATCTGTGGAAACAAACACAAACTTCTCGACATTAAAATCCACAGCAAGGTCAACTATGTTTTTTGTTCCGGCAACATTAATTTTAACAGCTTCATAAGGGTTTCGCTCCATAAGTGGAACATGCTTATATGCAGCCGCATGAAAAATTCTATCAGGCCTGTGTTCTTCAAAAAGAGCTCTCATTTCATTTTTATCCCTAATATCACTTACCACTGGAATAAAATTATGGAACCCTGCTTGTTTTAATTCTTGCTGGAGATCGTAAAGCGCAGATTCAGCTTGATCAATAATAATAAGAGATTGATAATTGTACTTGCAAATTTGACGAACCAACTCACTACCTATAGACCCAGCTCCTCCCGTGACCATAATAACTTTATCTTCAAAATCTTTTAACACTTTACTGTTCTTTATTTTTATCGGAGGTCTATCTAAAAGATCTTCTATCTGTACTCTCTTTATCTGAGAAACTTTTAGCTCCCCATTTATCCAATCTTCAACAGGGGGAACGATTTTTACTTTAACTGGCAAATCCACAATTTCATTAACCAAAGTCCTTAGTTGCCTTGGACTTATGTTCTGAATAGAAAAAACAACCTCTGAAATACTATGGAACCTAACAAAATCTTTAGTTAGTATGGATTTATCATATACTTTTACGCCATTAATTTGTTTTCCAACCTTTTGAAGATTGTTATCCACAAATCCAACAACTTTGACCTTCATCTTTGAATGATTGGTAAGGGTATTGTATGTTATGATACCAGATTCTCCAGCTCCATAAACTATAAGATTCTTTGTTGGAGTTTCATTATTCTTAATTAAGCTCTCAAAACATATCTTAAAAACATACCTCGCGGCTGTGAGTGTCAAAAAAGTGAGTAAACTATTAATAATGATAATTGAAAGAGGAATTGTAAAATTTTCAACGATGCCCAAATATCTATTTACTAAAACAACACCTATCGTTGCTATACTAGCCAAACAAATGGCGTTGAAAATGGCATAGACATCTTTTATTCCGGTATGCCTAACAACACCTTTATAGCTTCCAGAAATCAAAAATGAGACCAAGAATAATAAAATAACTATTGGCAGCTGTGCCCAAAGCCGTTGAACATCAAAATCAAAGCTAAGATTGAATCTTATAAAATAAGCCAGCATAAACGAAAACCCCACAATACAAAGATCGATAAAGAGCACAGTCCACTTGGAAGCATAATGCTTATTGTTATCAAAAATGTATTTTTTAATCATCGAAATTTCTTTTTATGATATTACAAATTCTTTCCAAATCTTCTTGCTCCAAATTTGAACCACTTGGCAGGCATAACCCCTTTTTAAAAAGATCTTCACTAATCCCATTGGTATAACTTGCCGCATTTTTAAATATGGGCTGTAAATGCATTGGTTTCCAAAGAGGTCTAGATTCAATATTTTCATTGTCAAGAGCAACTCTTATCCTTTCTCGACTTTCAAAAGAAGAGGTCAAAACACAGGTAAGCCACCTGTTAGATGAGCTTCCTTTTGGGTCTTCAAGAAAACTTAATTCTGAAATTGAGGATAAATTTTCCTTATAAAACATAAAGTTGCTTTTTCTGGCATTCACTCTTTCTGGCAAAACCTCCATCTGTCCTCTACCAATACCTGCAAGAACATTGCTCATACGATAATTATATCCAATATGTGAATGTTGATAATGAGGAGCATTATCTCTAGCTTGTGTTGCCAAAAAAACAGCTTTTTCTGTGATTAGTTTATCCTTGCTTAGCAAGGCCCCACCTCCCGAGGTAGTTATAATCTTATTTCCGTTAAATGATAAAATTGAAATATCTCCAAAACTACCACATCTAACCCCTTCATATACACTTCCCAAAGCTTCTGCACTATCCTCAATCACAGGAATGTCATACTTTCTGGATATCGCTGTAATCTCATCTATCTTGTAAGGCATCCCGTACAAATGAACCGCAATAATTGCTTTGGGTTTTTTACCTAGGTTTATCCTATCTATTATTGCTTTTTCCAAAAGTTCTGGTGAGATGTTCCAAGTTTCCTGCTCGCTATCAATAAATATGGGTTTTGCTCCTAAATAGGTTATAGGGTTTGCAGATGCCGCAAATGTAAAACTTTGGCAAAGTACTTCATCTCCCAAACCGACTCCTAGAAGTTCTAGTGCAAGGTGTATTGCGCCAGTTCCAGAACTTAAACACGCCGCATTGATATTACTTCCAATGTATTTTTCAATGTCTTCTTCAAAACCATTAACATTTGGTCCTAAAGGAGCTATCCAATTTGTAGCAAACGCATTATCCACATAAATCTGCTCCGCACCTCCCATATGAGGAGAAGAAAGCCATATTTTTTTATCTAATTCAGTCTGCATTTGGTCAAGTTAGGGGTTGTTACTTAAACGAATTTCGTTAGTAAAAATAAAGTCAAAAAGATTGAGAAGACGTTTATTGATGCTACTATTCGCCGAACGTGATGAAAAATCGGTAAAGTGCGCATTAACACTTTTCACCAAGGGCTTTATCGTTGATATAATCAAAAAGGGTGTTGCACAATCTCTAAGAAAAATTTCATAGAAAATCAGGAACGTTTTAAAACAAAAATGCTTGTTTATACAGTGAATTAACTGTTTGAATCAAAATTTTAATGGTTGATCACCAAGGTAATCTGTAAGGGAATGGATAGAATGCCCCGAACACTTATCCAGTTCATTAAACTTACATTCTTTAATTGTGTTCATAAAAGATTGCCTACTGTTCAACATCCCATTCTCTTCATCATAATATATTGACTTTACCAACTCATAGTCTTCTATCAATCCTTTAATACTGTTAACACCTTTAAAATGCTGACTAGCATACCTTTTCTTATATAACTTTCTGAACTTCCTTTCCGGGTGTTCACTCATGGAATACAAAAAATAATCTGATTTCTTTTCATTCATGAAATCACGATACTCTATTTTAAAGTAGATATGTCGTTCAAATTTATCCAACCAAGTTCCATTCTTTTCAGCTCTACAATCCTTTACAAGTCCAAAATATCTAGAAGTAAGATTTCTTTCCAAGTAAATGGTGTCTACTAATATTGGTTCGCTAACGATTTTCTCGCGAAGTTTTTTAAAAGCATTAGTTCGTGAAGTTACTATCCCTTTATCACCATAAATTTGTTGGCTCTCCAATTGTTTTAAATCATCCCAGAAGTAAAAGATATGTTTCTCTCCAATACCGTTCTTACGAATATTAATTTCTATGATCAAATATATATGAACCTTAACATTTCTTGCAATTCCGCTATTATTTCTAACTGTAGCTCTTAAATTTTTAACAACGTTGAGAGGTTTATTCCTATTTCTTACATGATATGGAAAAGATCCTTCATGCTGGATTGCCACACTAAAATCCGGTTGATTTTCATTATAGTTTGTGTTGGTTTGGCGCTTTGATATTTGATTAGTCTAATAAGTTACCATAACAGCCATAAACGATAGCAAAATAGATTGGACAAAGTTGAAAAGTGGAGCATTTCTTTTTGACCACTTCCTTAATTTCACCCATTAAGATTTTCTTCTGTTAAAAACCCTCATGCAACTAATAAAATTGAAGTAACATTAATTCATCAACATTCGTATACTATCCCTTAAACTTAGAGAGTAAATTTGGGCACCTGATTTAGACATATGAGTTCTATCCTTCCAATAATCAATATTAAAGTCCTTAAAAAAATCAAGGTTGTCCAAATATAGAGCATCTTTAGATTTAAAAAATTCTGATGTTCTTTCACGTATTGAGTTATCGACTTTGTTGAGTGATGGTGATGTGAAGAAAATTAGTTTAGAATGGTTGTTTTTTGCTTTTTCTACTGCAAAATCGATAAAACCAATTAGTCTTCTGTTAAATTCATAAGGTTCCAGAATGTCGGTTTTTTTTTGGATCCCTTCTTTATCTAAAATTTTCTGAAAAGTTTTCTTTTGAAGTTCAGAAGGTTCCAAAGGTGCAAAACCATGTGTTTTTTTCATACTGGTTCCTCCAATTACAGCATTCTTCAGCATTCCCAAAACTTTACCATTATATACATAGCATTTAGAAATCTTGGAGAGAAAAATTTCTTCTGGATAATATTCATCCATAAAACCCAACAAACTCTCCGAATCCGTTATCTCATTTATCAAAGACA
The DNA here is from genome assembly GCF_021390195.1 of Flagellimonas sp. CMM7. Classification (NCBI taxonomy): domain Bacteria; kingdom Pseudomonadati; phylum Bacteroidota; class Flavobacteriia; order Flavobacteriales; family Flavobacteriaceae; genus Flagellimonas; species Flagellimonas sp. CMM7. Next base: position 4,401,480 of record NZ_CP090003.1, read on the forward strand.
ACATATCTTCACCTTCGTAACTTTGATCATAAAGTTCATGGTGATCAATATGCACTAAGATAATTTGTTCTCCCTTTATCAAAGTTGAAATTAGTGCAGCTGAATAACCAAAGTGTGTACCGTCCATTCCCATATTGTACCCTGCGGTTGAAAAAACACCAGGATCAACATGACGAGCTGCCCTAGAACTTCCCAAAACTAGTAGGTCTACAGAATCTTTAACCTTGTTAAAGAGATTTGCTTTCCCCACACTCTGTCCAGTATAAACATCACCTTCAATAGTATGTAATGTAAAAAATACCGCACGATCAGCGATGAAGAGAGCCAATATAATCAACAAAAAAAGTTTAATGGATTTTATCCTCATTTTTTTAGAATTGGAAATAGATGAAATTATTGGTGTCAGAATAGAAAAGTATAATGTTAACAATTGTAAAGGTTACAATTGAAATATACCACCTTACTTTCAAAGATGATCCGTAACCTTCCAATCGGATATTCTTAACGAATAGAAAAGCATCAAACACCAAAGCCAAGAAAAGCCCATAGATTACCGTACCAAATATACTTATGTTTCCAATATATAATTGTCCATAATCTACTAAACTAAAAAGCTTTCTTATTATAATGCTAGTATCTGCAAAACTTAGTGATCTAAAAAAAATCCAAATAAATGTCACTACCACAAACACGAAAATACTGTTTAAAAAACTATATTTTTTTGGTATTAGCTTAAACCGTTTTTCAACAGCTAAAAGTATTCCGTGAAGGGCTCCCCAAATCACAAAATTCCATGAACTTCCATGCCAAAGTCCTCCAAGGAACATGGTGATAAAAAGATTTCTATACTGCTTTACAAGCCCCTTTCTATTACCACCCAAGTGTATATACAAATAATCCCTGAGCCAAGATGAAAGAGAAATATGCCACCTTCTCCAAAATTCCGTTATCGAAGATGAAAAGTATGGTAAATTAAAGTTTGGCTTAAACTCAAAACCTAAAAGTTTAGCAGTACCAATAGCAATATCTGAGTATCCACTGAAGTCGAAATATATTTGGAAGGAATACAGGGTTACCGCCATCAAAATACTTGTAGAATTATGAAGATCCGGGTTGTTATAAGTTCCATCTATAAATGCTCCAATAGAATCTGCCACAACTACTTTTCTGAAAAAACCTATTACAATTTGAAAAAAACCATCGCGAAACTTTTCATGGCTCCATTGACGTTTTTTCAATAACTGGGGAACTAAATTAGAAGCGCGCTCAATTGGTCCCGCCACAAGTTGCGGAAAAAAGGCTACAAAAGTAGCAAAGGCAACAAAATTATTCGTAGGTTCAATCTCATTACGATAAATGTCTATGGAATAGGACATCGTTTGAAACGTGTAGAATGAAATCCCCACCGGTAATATTATATTAAGTGTGGTAAAACCGGGATTATACCCTATCATTTCACCTAACACCATAAAAGACTCAATAAAGAAATTAAAGTATTTGAAAATGCATAATAATCCTAAATTGACACAAATACTGGCCATCAAATAAAGAAAACGTTTTCTTTCTTTTGTTTTTGAAATATAGATACCAAGAAAAAAATCCACCAAAGTAGAAAAAGCAATCAAAGAGAGAAATCTCCAATCCCACCAACCATAAAAAACGTAGCTAGCTGTAAGCAATACAATATTTTGTATTGTGATGTGCTTTCTCGGGATTAGCCAATATATAATGAATACTATAGGGAAAAATACTAAAAATGCAAGAGAGTTAAATAACATTTTCGTTTCTAGGATTTACATCTGGCAAAAATAAAAGGTATTAGTGAATCTAATCCTATTTTTAGATGTTTGTCCTTTAAAAGAGTTGAAAAGCACAGAATCCGGTCATTTAACCGGATTCTGTGCTTTATTTTTAATACCTGTTTATCTATTGAACATCAGCATCTATTAAATTAATGTACTCCTCTATATTGGTATATCCATCATTATCTTCATCAGAGGCATCATCGGCAACTTGAGGATTAAGTCCCATGGCAATTTCCCAGTCATCAGGCATCCCATCACCATCACTATCTTCCTTAGCTGTACCTTGATTTAAACTTGGATACCCCCCTGCCATAGCTGGAGAATCAATTATTTTACCAGAAGTTGAGTAATAATCCTGTACGACCATTTGATCTACAGTATCAAAATATGGGAATCTCGCTCCGGCATTTGACAAAACATGGTCGATTGCCGACTGAACGGGTCTTGGGTTGATACCGGAGTCCACTGGTGGTGAACCAACAATATAACTTTCCCAGCTATCTGCTAAAAAAGGAGCATTAAAATCATTTGTGTTATCTGAAAAATAAATGCTTCCAGAGTGACCTTGACCAGAATCATTAATATAACTAGTAATATTTGCAGAAGGATCACTAGTTTGTCCTGTTTTCCAATGATTCCCTATGGCAGTCCAACTTTGTCCAGAACTAAAACCTCCTGCACCTTGAAAATTATAAAAAACATTATTAATTAGTTCAAAAGTGGACCTAGCTGCCCGAACATTTCTTTCAGAGTTATGCGCAACATAATTGTTATAAAAGGTAATATTACTTGACCTATTTATTAAAACCCCCATGGAATGAGAACTACTTTCATAATGTACGGATTGCTTTAAGGCATGTGAGATTATAGAATTTTGAACTGTTACATTTTCAGAATCGACAATAGATAAGTTTTCATCAACGCTCCATGAGATGGAGCAGTGATCGGCAATCACATTAGTAACTCTAAGAAACTCTAGTCCATCATAAACAATACCATCTGGTTTTGAACTGACCACATTTCCCGAAGCATCTTTCCAGCCATTGTCACCCAAACGAAATCTAATGTTTCTGATTATAACGTTATCAATATAATTAAATCGAATAGATCCTTTTACCGTAATTCCACCACTATTGGCCGGCGCTGTTTGGCCAGCAATTGTTAAATCACCATTTCTAACATAAACCTGGTCTTCATAATCCAATTCAATTGTCCCCCCAACAGCAAAAACGATTATCCTTGGACCGGAAGCCTCAAGAGCCTCTACAAAAGAGCCAGGACCATTTTTATTTAGATTCGTGACTGTATACACTGTTCCTCCCCGGCCTCCCGTTACATACTTACCAAATCCTTCCGCTGTTGGAAAAGCTCTAAGTTCTGATGATACTGTATCATCAACTTGAATATCATCTTCAGAATCACCACCTTCGCCATCTAAATTATCATTTGTATCCTCATCTTCCGTAATATCTGCTGCTTCTTCAATATTCTTACTAATTTCCTCGTCTATTGAATCATAAAATATATCAGAATCTTTAGCGCATGAGTTAAAAGCTAATAATATGACAATGAAAAGCATTGTAAATAGTGATGAGGTTGATTTGCACATAGGTAATACGATTTGGGTTATAAAAGTACTAACACAAAAACTTTTTTTGTTGAAATGTATCATTTTTTCGATGAAATGCATTGTTTGATATAATTTAATATGAGCTGTAATCAATTTCAATAATGTGTTTCAGCTATTTTTTTCAGTTTTATTACGTTGTTCACCCAAGAAATGGTTTACTTCATCGGTTTTTTTTAACAAAATCACTCGGTTTTTCGTTGAACTGCGCTTTTCTTTAACATCTATATCAGAAAATTTCAAACTAACAATCGTTTTAACTAATAGCAAAAAAATGTGTTCGCATAAACTATATTTGTCATACAAAAAGAAATTATGAAAATTCTGGTCACAGGTGCCGCTGGTTTTATTGGATATCATACTTCCAAGAATCTTGTAGAAAGAGGACACACCATAATAGGTTTAGACAATTTGAACGACTATTATGATATTAATCTTAAAATTTCTCGTTTGAAAGAACTTGGAATAGATTTTCAACAAGAATCAAACAAAATCTGTTTAAGTAAGACCCTTGCAAATTTTGGCTTTATAAAAATGGATATCACTAATGGAGATGAGTTGCATAAACTTTTTGAGCTCGAAAAATTTGATATTGTTTGTCATTTAGCCGCCCAGGCAGGAGTCAGGTATAGTCTTGAAAAACCGAAAGCCTACATTGATTCTAACATCAATGGTTTCTTTAATATTCTTGATTGTTGTAATAAACACAGCATTAAACATTTAGTTTATGCCAGTAGTTCCAGCGTTTATGGAATGAATGACAAAGTGCCATTTAGTGTTACAGATAATGTAGACCATCCAATTAGCTTGTACGCGGCTACCAAAAAAAGTAATGAATTGATGGCTCATACCTATAGCCATTTGTACGACATTCCCACCACTGGCCTTCGTTTTTTTACTGTTTATGGTCCCTGGGGTAGACCAGATATGGCCATGTTCCTTTTCACTAAAGCAATAATCGACGAAAAACCTATAAAAGTTTTCAATCATGGTTATATGGAAAGGGACTTTACGTACATTGATGATATTGTAAAAGGAATTGTCCATGTAATTGAAAAAGGGGGGCAAAAAAAACACCAGCCGGGAAACCTTTCAAGATATACAACATAGGTAATAATAAATCGGTTAAACTTATGCATTTCATTGAAGCTATTGAAAATGAACTTGGGATTATTGCAAAAAAAGAACTACTTCCCATGCAAGACGGTGACGTGCCCAAGACTTGGGCAGATGTAAATGGATTAATTGAAGATTTTGATTACCAACCAGATACTCCCATTGAAGAAGGTGTTGCAAGTTTCATCAAATGGTACAAAAGTTATTACAACTAATCTTTATTTTTTATAAAAACTCCATGCGACTAAATCTCTATTATACCATTTATCGTATTTAATCTACATTGGTAGTAAAACTCACTTTAATATCATTTCTTTTATGGATTTTTGCATCTAAATTGAAAAACACTGATGGATATCGAAAAGCTAAACCTAAGTTCAAACTATAGAATATTGGTTACAGGAGGAGCTGGATTTATTGGCTCCAATTTATGTGAAGCTCTTATTAATAACGGTAATTTTGTGCGCTGCCTAGACAACTTCGCAACAGGGAAAAGAGAAAACCTAAGTCACTTAATGAGCAATTCAAATTTTGAACTTATAGAAGGTGACATAAGAAATTCAAAGGATTGCCAAAAAGCTTGTTCAGAAATAGATTTTGTGCTACATCAAGCCGCTTTAGGCTCAGTGCCAAGATCCATAAATGACCCCTATACCAGTAATGAAGTTAATGTGAGTGGTTTTTTGAATATGTTAATAGCTGCACGTGACGCTAAAGTAAAACGTTTTGTATACGCAGCTAGTAGTTCAACTTATGGGGATTCTAAGAATATGCCAAAAATAGAAAATATCATTGGCAGTCCACTATCTCCATATGCCATCACAAAATACGTCAATGAACTTTATGCTAATGTATTTAGCAAAACATATGGCATGGAAACGATTGGTTTAAGGTATTTTAACGTATTTGGAAGAAAGCAGGACCCAAATGGTGCCTATGCTGCGGTAATTCCAAAATTTGTAATGCAACTTATGGACCACAAATCCCCTACTATTAATGGCGATGGGAGTTTTTCAAGAGATTTTACCTATATTGACAACGTTATTGAGATGAATGTCAGGTCTATCACCAGCTCAAATCTCAAGGCGGTCAATACCGTTTATAATGTTGCCTATGGTGAACGAACCTCTTTGAACGAACTAGTTGGGCTTCTGAAGCAATATTTAGGGGAATATGATTCTAAAATATCTACCATTGATATCACTTATGGCCCTGAAAGGAAGGGTGATGTTCCTCACTCTTTGGCATCCATAGACAAAGCTAAAAAGTTTTTAGGCTATAATCCCAAGTTCGACATTAAACATGGACTTAAGCATGCAGTCAAATGGTATTGGGAGAACTTACGATAAATAGCACATTAAAAATCATCTTCATACACATCGTTTTAGTGGTAAATTAACATTTTGAAAAAAAATAAATGAAATTAACAGTTATAGGAACTGGCTATGTAGGGCTAGTAAGTGGTACTTGTTTTGCGGAAATGGGAAATAATGTTACCTGTATAGATATAGATGAGAAAAAAATAGAGGCGTTAAAAAAAGGACTGATTCCGATATATGAACCTGGGCTGGAAGCCATGGTCAAAAGAAATGTTGACAATAAAACATTACACTTTAGCACCAACTTATCTGAGCATTTAGATAATTGTGATATTGCTTTTATTGCCGTTGGCACACCTATGGGTGAAGATGGTTCAGCAGATTTACAATATGTACTTAAAGTTGCTGAACAGATAGGACAGCATATGCAAGCCCCTATTATTGTTGTCGATAAATCAACTGTTCCAGTTGGCACGGCTGATAAAGTTAAACACACAATACAAAGCGAACTGAAAAAACGGGGAGAAGATATAAAATTTGACGTTGTTTCAAATCCAGAATTTTTAAAAGAAGGCGATGCAATAAATGACTTTATGAAACCGGATAGAGTAGTTATAGGGTCAGATGATATTGAAGCTACCAAAAAAATGAGAAACCTTTATTCGCCTTTTTTCAGAAGCAGCATGGACAGGCTTATTACAATGGACGTAAAATCTGCAGAAATGACCAAATATGTTGCAAACGCAATGTTAGCAACTAAAATTTCATTCATGAATGAAATAGCCAACATTTGTGAACTTGTAGGCGCTGACGTAAATAAAGTAAGAATTGGAATTGGTTCCGATAGTAGAATTGGCTATAGTTTTATTTATCCTGGAAGTGGATATGGAGGATCCTGTTTTCCAAAAGATGTAAAGGCTCTTACAAAAACTGCAATGGAAAATGGATACACTCCGCAACTTATTGGAGCTGTTGAAGATGTAAATGATCGTCAAAAATTAGTGGTTGCTAAAAAAGTAGTAAATAGATTTGGTAAAGACCTTAGCGGAAAAACTTTTGCTGTATGGGGGCTGGCGTTTAAACCTCAAACTGATGATATGCGAGAAGCTCCTGCCATTTATATAATCAAAGATCTTGTGGCAAGAGGGGCCAAAGTGCAAGCTTATGACCCTAAAGCTATGGAAGAGGCCAAAGAATATTACTTAAAAGGTATTGGAGATGTTTCGTATTATGATTCAAAATATGAAACTTTGAAAGGTGCAGATGCCATGATTCTATTGACAGAGTGGAAAGAGTTCCGTTCGCCTGATTTTTCAGAATTAATAAAACAATTGAACTCTCCCATAATTTTCGATGGTCGAAATCAATACAATGATACTTCTCTTGAAGAAATGGGAATTGAGTATCACCAAATAGGGAAAAAAAATAAACTCTAACCTTTATCAAAAAAAAATGAACTCAACAAAAATTGCAGTTATTGGACTAGGTTATGTTGGATTGCCTTTGGCTCGCTTATTTGCCACTAAATTTCCAGTTATAGGATTTGATGTAAACAAGAAAAGGGTGGCCGAACTTCAAGATGGTTCCGATAGTACATTAGAAGTGGAAGACGAAACGCTACAGGCTGTTTTATGTAAAACTCCAAAAATGGATAAAGGATTGTTTTGCAGTTTCGATATCGAGGATATTAAAGATTGTAATTATTATGTGGTAACAGTTCCGACCCCAGTTGACAGTACCAATAGGCCTATACTTACTCCCTTGTACAAAGCCAGTGAAACGGTTGGTTCAGTTCTTAAAAAAGGTGATATCGTTATCTATGAATCCACTGTGTATCCCGGAGTAACCGAAGATGAATGTGTCCCTGTTTTGGAAAAGATGAGCGGTCTTACGTTCAACAAAGATTTTTATGTTGGTTATTCTCCTGAAAGAATTAATCCAGGAGATAAGGAACATACCGTAGAAAAGATATTGAAGGTCACATCAGGTTCTACACCAGAAATCGGAAAAAAAGTAGACGATCTCTATGCACAGGTTATAACGGCTGGAACACATCTTGCCCCCACAATTAAGGTAGCAGAAGCCGCCAAGGTTATTGAAAATTCCCAAAGAGATATTAACATTGCTTTTGTTAATGAATTGGCTAAAATTTTTAGCCTCATGGACATAGACACCCATGATGTTTTAACCGCAGCTGCCACAAAATGGAATTTCCTTCATTTCACTCCTGGTCTGGTAGGTGGACATTGCATTGGGGTTGACCCATACTATTTAGCACAAAGAGCACAGCAATTCGGATATCATCCAGAGATAATATTAGCAGGAAGAAGAATGAATGATGGTATGGGCAATTATGTTGCTTCCGAAGTTGTTAAACTTATGGTACAGAATGACATCAAAATTAAAGGTTCTAAAATATTGGTTTTAGGCATTACATTTAAGGAGAATTGTCCTGATGTAAGAAACACCAAAGCTGTGGATGTTGTCACAAACTTAAAGAGCTATGGTATTACCGTTGATGTAAGTGACCCATGGGCTTCTCCAAGTGAAGTAATGCACGAATATGGGTTGCAAACCTCAAAAAAAATAGAGGGTAATGATTACGACGCCATAGTTTTAACTGTTGCTCACAACGAATTTAAAGATTTCCCATATGATTCATTATTAAAAAAGAACGGGGTAATTTACGACGTTAAGGGCTGTGTTGATAAGGAATTAGTAAATGGCAGGTTATAACTCAATGAGCAAGAATCCTTTAATCAGCATAGTTATACCTGTTTACAATGTTGAAATCTATTTAGAACAGTGTTTGGATAGTATCATTTCCCAAACCTATCAGAATCTTGAGATCATACTTGTTAATGATGGTTCTGTCGATGCCAGTGGAAGGATTTGTGATGACTACGCGAAAAGAGATTCAAGAATAAAGGTTGTTCACCAAGCTAATCAGGGAGTAAGTGAGGCTAGAAATACTGCTATAAAACTTGCAACAGGAGAACTTGCTTCATATGTAGATAGCGATGACTGGATTGAAATAGACATGTACGAAACTCTCGTTAAAAAAATTGTAGAGTTTGACTTAGATGTCATAGAATTTGGAATCGTTGGACGATTAAAAGATAACCAAATATCAAATGAAATATGTATTGAGGACTACCTACAAACTTATAAAAGAATTATAAAATATAATCAGTTTGCCGCATGGAGAAGATTATACAAAATTGAACTTATAAAAGATTATACATGGGTAGTAGGTAGAATAGCCAGTGATGTACAATTTAGTATTGATAACTTAAGAAAGGCAAAAAAAATTGGTTATTTACCCCTTCCATTTTATAACTACCGAAAGAATCCTGACAGCATTACCAAAAGTCGTTATACGCTGAAAAATTTGGATTCACTGGAGGCAGGGCTTTATTTGAAAAAAATAATAGTTAAAACGGAAAATGATGTAGAATTATTGAAAACTGTACAGGATCATTTGCTCAATAAATTTTTATATCACTACAAAATGTTGAATTACTTTCCTAAACTGGATAAGGACTACACACATAGAAACAGAGTAAAAGCCCTTATAGATGGTAACTATTATAAAAACAAAAAACACCATACCTACCTTAAGTTAGCTCACTATCTCCCCCCTACTTCTTTTCATTTGCTCATTTACTTGAATAATATCAAAAGAAAAATAAACAAAGATTAAATTGCATTTAAAGGTCTATAATGTCCAGAATAGCCAAGAGTATTAAAAATGCCAAAGTAGGAGTGATTTTTTTCTCACTCTCACTCATTGCGCAATTTTTTTCAAGAAAAATATTTTTACAATACTTAGGTGATGATTTTATAGGATTAACTAGTACGCTTAGAAATATTTTGGGTTTCCTAAATTTGGCAGAACTGGGAATAGGTACTGCTGTTGGTTATTCCTTGTACAAGCCTATTTATGATAAAAATAGAGATGAAATAAAAAAAATCCTTAGTCTGCTTGCCTATATATATAAAAAAGTAGGCCTAATAATCCTTGCCCTAGGATTACTAGTATCTTTATCTTTTCCGTTTATTTTTGAAGACACTCCTTTTTCTCACTCATTGATATTCTTTGTCTTCTATGTGGCCCTAACATCTAACCTGTTTGGTTATTTCTTCAATTATTACATGGTTCTTCTTGAGGCTGATCAAAAAGGATATATTGTACAAGGATATTTTCAGAGCTCCAATATTATACGGATTATTCTTCAGTCATTAATTGCTTACTACCTTCAAAACTTCTATTTATGGATTGCTATGGATTTGATTTTTGGGTTGGCGTATACCATAATCCTAAGAATTAAAATAAACAAAAACTATCCTTGGCTATTGTCGGAAATGCCAAAATCCAACATTGGACTCATAAAACAATATCCAGATATTGTTAAAAGAATAAAACAGGTTTTCATACATAAGCTAAGTGCCTTTGTCAAAGATGGAACGGATAACATTTTAATTTATGCTTTGGTTAACCTACAAAGTGTAGCCTTTTTTGGAAACTATCAACTAATTTTCTCCAAATTAACTGCTTTGATTAAAATTAGCCTAGCCGGTACTGAAGCGGGAGTTGGCAATTTAATCGCAGAAAACGATGAAAAAAACATTAAAAAAGTATTTTGGGAAATGATGGCCATGTACTTTTATATTGGAGGGCTATTGAGCATTGTGCTTTACCATTCAATGAATTTATTGATCACTCTTTGGGTTGGGCAAAAATATGTTTTAGATAATTACATTTTATTAGTAATGTTAATTATTTTTTTTATCAGCCAAATAAGAAAACCTGTTGACATGTTCAAAAATGCTCATGGATTATACTCCGACACCTGGGCTCCTGCAACACAAATAGTCATCAACCTTGGATTCTCTTTTTTTTTAGGAAAAGCATGGGGGATAGTAGGTGTTATGTGCGGCACACTTATTAGCATGTTATTTATTATTTGTCTCTGGAGACCTTACTTTCTATTCAAACATGGGTTTAAAAAGAATGTTGTTACTTACTGGACGGGAATAGCGCCATTTTTAATTATCTTTTTTTCTGTTGCTTTTGCAATGGGATATCTAATTGAAATAATCAATTATTATGGAAATGAGTCATTTCTGGGACTAATAGTTTTTTTAGCCTTTATATTTTTTACCACCGCTATTATCTATGGTCTACTTCTATATGTTTGCACAAAAGGTTTTAAAGATATATTCCATCGGTTCAAAAATTTGCTTTTTAAGAAAATCAAAAAACAATAAATACTAGATTGTGATGGATAAGAAAAGAAAGATTGCCTTCGTAATAAGTAAACTATCTTCTGGCGGAGCGCAAAGGGTTATTGCAACCTTGGCTAATAACTTAATCCATACATTCGATATTACTATAATAACATATTCCAATCAAACTTCGTTTTATAAACTGGATGAGAATATTAAAGTCCTATCATGTTTCGAGAGCAACAAAATACAGTCCAGTAAAAACTTTATACAATCCATTAAACTCAATTATCGCATTTATAGAGCTATAAGTGATTTTTTGAGAGAAAAAAATATTGAACTCGTTATTGGCTTCATTACACAAAGTAATGTTTTCTCAATTCTTGCTGCTAAAAAAAATAAGATTCCAAGTATTATCTGTGAAAGAACCAACCCGAAATTAGCCAATATTCAAAGGTTTTGGAGGATATTGAGAAAGTTAACTTACCCAAAAGCTGACCGCTTGGTTGTGCAAACTGATTTTGCAAAGAGTTTTTATGAACATAATGTTTCAGAGAAAAAAATCATTACTTTACCTAACCCGCTAAACCCGGAATTATCGAACAAAAGAATTAAAGGCCAAAAAGAAAATATCATTCTAGCTGTAGGGAGACTTCGTAAACTAAAAAACCATTCAATGGCCATTAAATCGTTTTCCCAATTAAATTCCAGAAAATGGAAGTTACAGATTTTAGGTGAAGGTCCTGAAAGAAAGAATTTGGAAAAATTGATTTCCAATAATCCGAATATAGAGTTGTTAGGCGCTAAAACTAATATAGAAGATTATTATAATAAAGCCAGAATATTTTTGTTTACCTCTTATTACGAAGGTTTTCCCAATGCCCTTTTAGAAGCCATGCATTTCGGATTGACACCAATATCAACAAACTGTAATTCAGGGCCCTCGGAGATAATTGATAATAAAAAAAATGGATTTTTGGTGAACATAGGAGATTGTAATAAAATGGCCGAACATTTGAAAGAATTAACAGAAGATCAAAAGTTGTTGGAAGAAATGTCAATTGAGGCCATGAAAACTACAGAGAAATATTCTTCAGAAAACATTACCCAACTTTGGAAAGATTTAATAGATAATACATTAAACTAAAAAATTAACTTTATTCATTAAATTATATATTGAAGCTACTTAGATATTTAATATTAGCCCTTATTATTCTTAACCTCCCAGCAGCTACTCTTAAGTTTGGAGGTGGAGGTTTCGGTAGTGTTCTAAGTTATGCCTCCCTTATTCTAATGATGATCTTCTTCATGTTTTCCCGCAAGGGTAAAGCTAATGTTTGGATGCTTATCATTGGATTTAGCTATTATTTAATTTCCGCCTTTCAGTATAATGGAGATCTCAAGATATACATTACATTATTCTTAAAATACTTTATCGTAGTGATTTGTGGCTACGAGGTAATTAAGCAAACCTCTAAAAAAGAGCTCTTCTATTTCTTAACTGTCGGTGCTCTTAGCATCTTAATTCACACACTCTTTTTCACTAGTGATTATGGACGTTACAGTGGATTTTATATAAACCCAAATGTTGGTGGGTTTATCTGTATTACTGGCTATGGCCTCACTTATGGGCTTGAAAACAAAAAGTTAAAAATAATTGGCCAGTTTCTCTTTACGCTTATGGGGTTGTTGACCTTCTCTAGGACATTTATTGCGCTTTGGTTACTCCTAAATGCTCTTTCTATCTTTATTAGTATAAAAAACATAAGGATTTTTGTTTTGGGGGCCATGATTATGAGTACTCTATTTGTAATTGATGAATTCATAGGTCTAAACAACCCTAGGTTTCAACAACTAAAAGCTATCGTTAGTAATGAAAATGTTGACAGTAAAGCAATTAATCAAGGTTCTAGAACTGAAACATGGGCACGATTTTATGACTACATCTTGGATAAACCATTTTTTGGTAACGGATATGGTGCTTTTCAAGGCGGTGGAGTTCATAGATTAGGTTCACATAACACTTACCTATTGGTTATAGGTGAATCTGGAATCATACCTTTTTTGATATTTATTGGGCTATTCCTTTTTATGTTGTACAAAGGACTGCTCTTATATAGATTAGCTCCTAATATATTAATGCAAGGTATAGGGATTTCCGTTTTTTTAATGGCCAACCATAACTTTTTCAATTTTTATTACATTACCTTTTTATCAATGTGGTTACAACATCAAATTATCACATATGATAAAAAAGTAAATTCCACAAATAACAACCTTTTGCAAACATCATGAAAAGAATAATTTTTGTAGTGCCGTCATTGAAAGCTGGAGGTGCAGAACGAGTGATGTCTTTCTTGGCCGAAAACCTTAATCCAAAAAAATTTAAAGTAATACTAATTGTTGTAGGACATCAAAAAGATCAAGTCTATCAAACTCATGAAAGTAGAATTGATATTAAGTTTCTAGAAAGAAACCGAATATCGAAAGCATTTCGCCCTTTATTTAAAGAAATTCGAAAGCAAAAACCTGATATAGTAATAAGTTCTATTGGACACCTTAATACCTTGATGTCAGTAATGGCATTTTTCATTAAAAAACCTGCCTTCATTGCAAGAGAAGCAAATATAGACAGAGTAAGAAAAACATTCAACCCCACGAAAGGAAAACTGGGCCTTCGATTGAATTTAAAAAGAATTGGCTATAGGTTTTTGAAAATTATCATTTGCCAATCACAAGATATGTACGACTCCTTTACTGAAGAGTATCCTCAGTTTAAAACCAAAACTGTAATTATCAATAATCCAATCACAGATAAATTCAAGCTCAAATCAAATAAGGATATGTCAGATATTATTCAGTTTATAACTGTGGGATCTCTGCATAGCAGAAAAGGACATAGCAGAATTTTGAAAACCTTGGCCAAATTTGAACTTCCTTTTACATATACCATAGTTGGTAATGGTGAAAGAAAGGATGAACTTTTTGAATTGGCCAATTCACTTGGGATTTCCGAAAAAATCACTCACGTACCCTTTACAAAAGAAGTAGACACTTACCTATGTGCTAGTGATTTTTATTTACAAGGTTCTTATGTAGAGGGATTTCCTAATGCTGTAATTGAAAGTTGTGCCGTTGGCACTCCGGTATTGGCTTTTGATGCTCCTGGTGGCATCAATGAGATTATTGAAAATGGCGTCAATGGCCATATCTCAACTTCTGAGGAAGATTTTCTGAAAAACCTCCATTATTACGCAAAAAACAATCAGTTTAAATCACATATAGTTAGGGATTCTGTAATCAGAAAATATGGCAAGGAAATAATACTGAACAAGTTTGAGGCCCTTTTCACCAAAATTATCTAACATAAAAAGATGAGAATTTTAATCATTATACCCAATAATAATCTTGGTGGTGCCGAGCAATTTTTAAGAATGGTGGCGTCTCATTATAGTCAAGAACATGATGTAACTGTATATTTCTTTTATAAAAAGGTAGAAATAAATGCTTGGGACAGTTTAAAGGGAAGCAATGTAAAAAAGTTGCTTTTCTCTGATAAGAGTGAGAAAATAGGTTTTGTCAAATTTCTTTTACATCAAGTTTTTCAAAACAAAAAAAAATATGATTACATATATACCTCCAATGTTTTTGTAACCGGGATCACGGGGTTGTTGTTAAAAATAAGATTGCTTAGTTGCAAGAAATTCATAGGAAGGGAATCCACGTCCATATTTATTCGCTATAAGGGTTCAAAATTAAAACGATATAAATTCTTTTATCACTTAGGCTATAGCAAGGTAAATTTACTTATTTGCCAAACAGATACAATGAGGAAACAACTTGTTTCTGCCCTTCCATTTTTAAAACCTAAGGCCAAAACAATATCTAACCCTATTAACTTGCACGAAATAAGGAGTATGTCCGAAGAACAGCTCAATAGATCTTTACCCAGCAAGTTTATCATTTCAGCAGGAAGACTTAAGCCAATTAAAGGGTATGACTACCTGATCAAGGCATTCGCCTCTATTAAAACAGATTTTCCAGAACTTAAATTAGTAATTTTAGGAGATGGCGATCTTAAAGATACTTTGCAGAATATTTGCGAGTCTTTAGATTTAAAAGATGATGTAATTTTTGAGGGTTATGTACAAAATGTTTATCCTTACTTCAAAAAAGCAGAATTATGTGTGGTTTCTTCTATATTGGAAGGTTTTCCCAACGTATTGCTACAAATGATGAGTCAAAACGATAAAGTAGTTTCAACTCTTTGTGCCGGAAACATTGATGAAATTAAAGGTATTGAAACTTGTATACCAGGTGACGAAATCTTGTTGGCAAGAGCCATGGAAAAAATGCTTACACAAGATACTGGAAGCAATAGAATACTATTTGATACGTTTTTAGCAAGTAATGACATTGCCAAGTTTGTTGATAAGATAGAAGGTTTGGTCTAAAATAATTCCAGTGAAAAACCTGATCTTGTATACTCAATAGATTGAATTGATTCAATATATATATATGGAGGATATTACTATAAGGGAAGCAAAAAAATCGGATGCTCCTGAAATTGTTGAACTTCTCAAAGTAGCTCTTGGTGTGGGTACAGAAAAATCTGTCGCCAATTGGTATTGGAAGCATTATGAAAACCCCTTCGGCCAGTCAAAAATCTACGTTGCCGTCATAGATACAGAAATTGTTGGAGTAAGAGCATTTATGCAATGGAAATGGGTAGAAAAAGATTCGGGAAAAGTACTCAAAGCTGTAAGAGCAGTAGATACGGCAGTTTCTCCAAATCACAGAAGAAAGGGAATATTCTTAACATTAACAAATCATGCACTGCAAAAAGTAAAAGAAGAAAAATTTGACTTCGTTTTCAACACGCCCAACAATAAGAGTATTGGAGGGTATTTAAAACTTGGCTGGGTGCTCAATAGAAAAATTCCTGTTAACCTAATTGTAAATCCTTTATTCTGGCTTTCCAACAAACGGAAATTAGAAAAATTCTCTTCTGACACTTTAAAATTAATAGAAGATAATGAAATAAAATTTCAATATCCGTTCAAGGAATCAATGTTAACCTGTCCATTTACTACAGAGTACTTTGTTTGGCGTTACGTTAATAATCCACTTGCCTCTTACAAGTATTTACATACTGCTAACGGGGTACTTGTGATATATCGAATAAAAAAGACTAAAAAAGTAGTAGAATGTAGAGTTGTGGATATTCAGCTTATGAATTCCAATGCTTCAAAATATGTAAAAAATGCATTATCGATTTTGATTAAAAGATATTCTGTAGTTTCTTTCGTTAAAGGAATTGTATCATCAAAGTTGATTTTAGGTAAGTTTTTTTTAGCGGCAAATCTTAATAGGCAAGGGCCAAATATGGTAACCAAAAATGTAAATCTTTCGGATGAAAGATATAATAATATTCTTGACACAAATTCCACCTACTGGGGGTATAGCCTTGGAGACATGGAGTTATTTTAACATATGCTGAAAACTTAGCTCAGTGTTTTTCCAACAATTCTAGACCGTGTATGATATCCTAAGTATTCATAAAACCCCTTTGCCTCTTCATTTAACTCCCAGAACGATAGCTCAATTTCAAAAATACCAAGCTTCTTAGCATCTTCTTCTATCTTAAACATCATTTTTTTACCAATACCATTTCCTTTAAATTTTTTCAGAATAGATATTTGATCAATGTAAATTGATTTGTAAGATTTACGAAATACATTCTCCTTATATTCTTTTATAAAATATGAGATGTAACCTGCATTTTCATTGTCTATTTGAACAACCGAAGCAACCCAATTGCCCCTATTTAATTGCCTTTTGAAAAAGGCTATACAGTCGTCTTCTGAATATGTTTTGAAAAATTCAGGATACATATGAAAATGCTGGTCTTGCACAGGTTTGTTAAGTTTGGCCAAAACTATAGGGTCTCTAACAATACTGAATTTTATGTTTTCCATAATCGCTATTCTAAACAATCATTAAACTTATCATTAACTTAAAATACCTTCAGTTATTCCTATTTGCAAATAACAAATTAGTTTTACGCCCTATACAAAGGGAAAAAATCTGATTCCCTTTTTTCATTCATTTGTGAAGTTAGTTTTTTATACATTGTTGGATCAGAAACATATTTCCATACTTTAAGGGGAATATGCTCTTTCGTAAAACCAGACTTCATCATATAAACAGATCCTTCCCTTCCACCAGCACCGCCCCCATAGTTGAGGTGATTTTGATTTAATTCATTACCTATAAGTCGTATTTCATCATACAAGATTTTTGCAGGACTCATACGTAAAAACTCGTTTTTTGTCCCCATTAGTTCCCCTTGAACTATCCCATTGGTAATTAAGGACAAGGAACCTGCAGCAATATCACCGGTTTCATTAGAAACTACCAATAACACTTTAACATCAAAGTTTTCACTGTTTATTAGCATGTTAAAATATTCTTGCCCAAAAATGAATCTTTCATGTGCAGAAACTCTTTCCATCGTCTCATAATATATATTTATGAACTCATCTATCTCTTCTTTATTCTCTGCAACCTTAACCGTAAAACTCCTTCTTAGTTTGTTAATATCATTCTTAACACTCTTCCTATACTTTTGCCTTTGGAGTACGGCATCTGTTTTTAAGTCTATATAAAGTAATTCCCCTACCTGCTCTATGCTTCCCATATTGGCCAATACATCTTCCTGATGATCAATATATGGATTCAGTTTGGAAAAAACAGATACTACTTTTTGGTTCATCAGTAATTCTTCCAACTTGGTTTTGAAATCAATCAAATCAAAACTGTCATCGCCAATACTCGAAACTGGTCCCAAATATCCATGTACGGAAGTTAGGTCATAAAAATCAGTACCATTTATAGATCGTTTGATAAACGGAACCGCAATCAATGAGTTTCCATTTGCATATTTAATAAGCCACGGTTCCTCACCATCTTTTAAAAAAACCTTATGATATTCATAAGTATGATAAAAGTCAAAATTCCCTATCTCATGCAAGGTTGATGTCCAGTCATTTTCGTTTTGTATAAGCTGTATCATTATGGACGTTATTTTTTTGCCAGATAATTAAGTACACCTCCTGTATGCCAGAAAAATATATGACCTTTAATGTCATTCTTTTTTATGTAATCCTGCATTCCGAAAAACGCTTTAGCTGTATATGTTGTATCCAATGTAAATCCGTATTTCATTATAGATCTTTGGGAAACTTTTTCAATATCATCATTATATTTTTCATATCCCCCGAATAAATAATCGTCTAAAACAACCGCTTCTTTATCAAAAGGCCCTTCAATTTTTTGATTTTCGCACAATTCATGATAAAATTTAGTAACGATTTCCTCTGCTCGTAAACGTTTTCTAGCAACTGAAACTCCAATCACATTACAGTCGCATTTATGTTTCGTCAATCCGGCCATAATTCCAGCTTGGGTCGAACCTGTTCCTGAAGCCAGGAAAAAGTAGTCGGGAACAACATTGCTATTCTCTAACAATTCACCAACTGCATCCAAATAAGAAGTTCCACCTTCTAAAGTATGCCCCCCACCTTTTAAGTAATAAGGATTCAACCCCAAACTTTGGTAATCAATCATTGATGAATCCATAGCATCGGAAATCTCCTCCGTCCTTGCGAAAATAATTTTGACACCCGCATCCCTCATCAATTTTGCATTGCCATTTTCCGCATAAAACCTGTCCGGATCTCCGTGAATTACCAAGGTACAAGCAAGTTTGTTTTGTGCAGCAAATATTGCCGTTGCTCGACAATGGTTAGATTGAATTCCACCAGTAGTGACAACTGCATTAAAACCATCTTCTTTTAGTTTGCGTCCAATGTAATCAAGTTTTCTGCCCTTATTGCCACCTCCTAAAGATGGAAACAAATCATCTCTTACCACAAATATTTGATTTTCTATGGTATTAATTTCCATTCTCTCTATTGTTATAATTCAACTGGTTTGAATTTTGTTTGAAACTTGGCTTTTTCTGTATACATCGAGTGGTATCAACCCTTCATTATTTACCTGATTGTCAGAATGAAACAGTTTCGAAAATGTGAGGAAAAGGATTCTTACATCCATCATAATTGATTTTCTCTCAACATATTTTACATCAAGTTCCAATTTTTTTTCCCAACCCAAGGCGTTCCTTCCAGATACTTGGGCCAAACCGGTAATGCCAGGTCTCACGTTATGCCTTAAGCTCTCCCTCTCAGAATAATATGGTAAATAGTGAACGCGCAGTGGTCTTGGTCCAACCAAACTCATATCTCCTTTTAAAACATTAATTAATTGGGGAATCTCATCTAGCGAAGATTTGCGCATAAAATTTCCCATACTGGTTAGCCTTTCTTCATTTGTCAATAAATTCCCCTTAGCATCACGGTCTCTATCAATCATTGTTTTAAATTTCACAATTTTAAAAACCTGAGCGTCTTTTCCTGGTCTTTCCTGAAAGAAAAAAGGATTCCCCTTGTTTACAAACAAAAGAACTATATAAATAATGATAAATACAGGGGACAAAACAATAAGTCCCATAAATGATAAAGTAAAATCGACAGTTCTTTTTAAGTATTTGGAGTACATAATATTTAAATCTGATTATTTTTTGTGAATCTTCAAAAATTAAACTTAAAAAAATGTTCTTGGTTGATAATATAATATTGACAATACATTATTTTCCACTCTTAATTGAGTGTAAAAGCTAATTGTCATTTTAAATTCAAGGGGTTCCGGCGCATATATTTGAAATTTCAGTCATTGTACTACTTTCAAAACCATATTTTTTATTTAGCTTTATATAATGATTAAGGATTTTTTCAAGTGTTCTAAAGTTAACTTTCGTATTTGCTCCAAAATTATGTGGATGCCACCACAAGTGATATAGCATTCCCCTTTTGGCCGCATGTGTCATACTCTTTTTTATTCTTCTCAACTTTAGGCTTTCTAACAATATTCCTCCTTTTGCGATATATGGGCGTAAAAACCGGCTAGACGGAACGTTAAAGGGTGCGCTAGTAGGTAAGTCATCCAAATTATAACAATGATGCCCTGAAACATTTAAATAACAATCTCCCGTTCTAAAAATTTTCTTAATCAATAGGATACCTCTACTCCGATCGGTATCCTTGTACCAGACATTCTCATTCCCTCGATATGTATGAATACCATTTTTCACGCATACATCAAGATATTTTTTATTTGTCTGATTTCTTGGAAAAACCAATGAAGTCAGTTTAATCTCCTTAGATTCTGCAATTTTTACAGCTGCTTCTATATCTTTTTGAAATTCATCAAACGTTTGTCCTTCCTCCAAACAATAATAATGGGAAAATGTATGACTGGCGATTTCTTGATTTGGGTTTTTAAA